>JARBCG010000166.1 GCA_028803175.1 Wolbachia sp. | reverse complement strand
CAGCATCTTTGGCAAGATGGTACTTTACTGTTACAGTTGGCAATGTGAATTCTACAGATGTACAGAAGTATATCGAAGAACAAGGAAATCCTCATGGCTATTCTAATGATTTTAACATCGAGTTTTAAAACTCACAATCTACTTTATATGCGTTTTTTTAACCACAAGCTTTAGCTGGTTGTATTTGACACCTTTTTTAGCTTACGGATAAGCTCTTATAGCTGGAATTTACAATTGGGAGCTTCTTCTATGCGTTTTGAAAGAGGTCTAATAAATATCTGATTAGCAACTCTTTGTAATCCACCGAAACTCATACAATCACGATACAAATCCCTTTTCCAAAGATTTACGTTACTCATACAACCCCATTACCAAAACAAATGGTAAAATTGATAGAAAAATCAATTGTAATGCATATTAATATAAAAAAATCAACGCAATTGAGTACTTACGTCTACAAGGGGCGAGCGACCAGGATCGAACTGGCGACATTCAGTACCACAAACTGACGCTCTGCCAACTGAGCTACGCCCGCCGAGATATAAAGTTTCTAACATACCAACACAAATAGTCAATTGATTATTTTAGCCAATTCCTTTACCTTAAGCTGTTTTGCAGTTTTTTTGTCGGAATGCTTGCAACATTAGTTGCAACGTCGTGTACTGTACCTTTTATGGCACCAGCCATAGGTTTTGCTCTTACTCAATCATCAATACTTTCTATTAGTATTTTTATCTCTCGGTCTTGGTATATCATTCCATTATTTAATTATATCATTCTTTCCAAGTACGCTTAAATTCTTACCAAAACATGGCAAGCGGAATGGAACACTTAAACATTCTTTGTCTTTTCCAATATTTTTATCTGCTATTCGGCTGTTTTGGGTGCTAATTAAAGAGTCAAGTATAGAGATGATATTACCTACACTCAATGGACTTTTAATTTTAACATTTAGTATATTGGTATGGAATTCTATCGATAAACCAATCAAATCTATCCTCTTTGTGTTATTGCTTATATTTAATTTACTACCGTTTACTTTATCTAATACAGCACAAAAAGTTATTTTACAAAAAGATTTACATGGAAGTGAAAAAATAAACTTCTCTAAAGAAAGACTTGCTAAACTAGTTAATGATGGCCAGTCAGTCTTAGTAGCAATTGGTGCCAATTGGTGCTTAACCTGCAAATTCAATGAGGTTATATTAAATTCAGATGCTGTACAGTAACTTTTAAAAGCTCATAATATAGTATATATAAAAGGTAACCGGACAAGCAAGAACAAAGAAATAGCAGACTATATGAAGAAAAAGTCTTACCAAAAATCTTAAGTAATGAGATATTAGAATCTAAGCTTGAAACTCACTAAGATCTTGCAAAACACTGCCACGCTAGATTGCTATTTAACTTATCATATTATGCCACCGATGTATCTGAACGTTTCTCTAAATTAAGCAGTTTGTCATTGTTTGTATCTTCATTACTCTACTAGGCAATATTATCAATGAATTAATTAAATAATTATCATCTTTAAATTTAATGCCACACACAAGTTCTCCATTTGTCACTCCAGTTACAATAAACACTGACTCATCTTTTACCATGTCCTTTATAGTGTAAATTTTTTCTATATCAGAAATACCTAAAATTTTTCCTCTATCTTTCAGCTGATCAGTATCAAATATTAATCTTCCTTCCATTTGCCCTCCTATTGAACTTAGTGCAGCAGCTGCAAGCACACCCTCTGGCGCCCCACCTGTTCCAATATATATATCATGATTTCCATTCACTAGTGAAACTACAGTAGCGATATCACCATCATCTATTAGTTTTATTTTCGCTCCGCATTTTCTAATCTGTGATATTAGCTCATTATGTCTATCACGCTTTAGTACTGTTACTATAAGATCACTTACTTCACACCCTTTTGCTCCAGCTAAATTATTTAAATTTTCTTCAACACTATTTTTTAGTGATACTACACCATCAGGAAGATTCTTCCCCACTGCTATTTTTTCCATATAAACATCTGGTGCATGTAAAAAATTACCTTTTTTTGTTGCAGCAAGGACAGACATTGCTCCTTGCTTATAATGAGCACAAATCGTAGTACCTTCCAAAGGATCAACAGCAATATCAATTTCATGACTATTTCCAATACCAACCTTCTCTCCAATATATAGCATTGGTGCTTCATCTCTCTCACCTTCGCCAATCACAATAGTACCATCTATTTCCATAGAGTTCAGCACTGTTCGCATTGCGTCAACTGCAACTTGATCAGCCTTTTTTTCATCACCAAAACCTGCTAGCTTATGCGCAGCAAGTGCAGCAGATTCAGTCACTTTAACTAATTTGTAAGATAAATCTTCTATCATCTAAGGACCATAAATAAATGACCTAATATATACTGTCTAACCTAAGACTGCAATATTTAGCTAATATATTAGACTTCTTGAGCAACCAACTATAATTATGAGAAGATTCATCCAGAATAAAAACGTTAAAGTTTTTAGAGTATTCAATGTTTTTATTGTTATAATAATGTGAGTTAGTTTGGTAAATATATCATGGAAGATAAATTGTTTGAATCAGTAAAGAATAGAAGCTACTTCAACAAAGCAGTTGATTGGTACTGCAATAAGTATTTATTCTGTGTCACAGAAAGGTCTTGGCTGGTATTGATTGTAACGTCTCTCTTAGTATGTTTATGTGTATCACTGTTAAATATATACCTGCTGTTTCCTATAGAAAAAGATTTTAATTTTGTGAGATATTCAAGTCATACAGATGATGAGTTTTCTGTAATGCACAAACTTAGTCTTAATAAAAAAGAAAATGAGTATACTTCCGTAGCAAGTTACTTAATAAAAAAATACATTGAACTATATGAGTCTTATAAAATTGTTGAACCTTCTTACCAAGAAAATTTTGTCAAAAATAATTCTATACATAAGATCTATAAAAACTTTCAAGAAAAAATGAGTAACGAAGTTAGTAGTTCACACATATATGAAAGGAAAGTTATCAATACAAACATAATAAAGTTATCTATTGATCGATCAACTATGGATCTAGTTACGTTTACTGGAAACGCTAATGTGATTTTCACAACTGAGCAAAATAAAAAAGTACAGGATCAAACAGTTGAGATCAGCTTTACCTTATCAAATATACAAGCAACGCTAAGTGGTATCATACCATTTAAATTTATTGTTAGTAATTATCAATTACAACCAGCTAAAGCTGGTGGTTAAAAAACGCATGTAAAGCAGATTATGAGCTTTAAAACTCAATGTTAAAATCATTAGAATGGCCATGAGGATTTCCTTATTCTTCGAT
>JARBCG010000165.1 GCA_028803175.1 Wolbachia sp. | reverse complement strand
TGTACTTAATCTGTACTTAGTACAGAACACTAAACGGTACTCTAAATTAAACGTACTGTGAGAGCTATGTTTGTAATCCATACTAAAGTAGTCCAACACTAAAGTATATTATACTAAAGTATCAGCCTCAAGGCGAGGGTGTTAACCCACCCACCTCACTACATAAAAATACAGATCACGTCAGATATTATATAACCAACTACTTTCTCTTCTTGATCACTTGCTTTTTTCTTGCTATTGCTAAGCTTTTTTCTGGCACATCATCAACTATAACGCTACCTGCTGCAACTCTAGAATTAGAGTGAACATTAAGTGGTGCAATTAGTGAACTATTGGCACCAATAAAGCACTTGTTTCCTATATTTGTTTCATGTTTTTTTTTTCCATCATAATTACAAACAACTGTACCAGCACCGATGTTACTACCCTGCCCTACTTTTGTATTTCCTACGTAACTTAAATGTTTTATTTTGGTGTTTTTACCTATGTTACTTGTTTTAACTTCTACAAAATTTCCTATTGTTGCATTGTCATTAATGATTGTATCTTTGCTTATTCTTGCAAATGGGCCAATTGCAGCGCCACTTTTTATTAAGCAATTTTCTAAATGCGAAAATGACATTATTTTTGCACTAGATTCTATTTTTACGCCAGGACCAAAAAAAACATACGGATAAATAACTGAGTCTTTAGCAATTTCTGTATCGAGAGAGAAGAAAACTGTTTTTGGACTAACAAGTGTTACTCCTGAGTCGATAAAAAAATTTCTTTTGCTTGTCTGAAAAGAAAATTCAGCTCTTGCAAGGTCATTTCTATTATTTATTCCCATTGCTTCTTCTTCATCTGTAACAATATAACCAACACTTAAACCGTTTTTCACTGCAATGGAGACTATATCGGTTAAATAATACTCATGAGTTGAGTTATTACATTCTATTTTCTCTACTAATTCACGCAAATTTTTCGCATATGCAACCATTGTTCCAGCATTGGCTAAAAACTCTCCATAATTATCTCTACTGTCCTTTGCTTCTATGATTTCTTTCAAGGAATCATTTTCAATAATTAATCTACCATATTCCTTATTGCTAGCCTTAAAACCAAGGCAAACTAGAGCATTATCTTTTAAGCAATTGACCATTTTAGTTATTGTGCTGTTCTTTATAAGAGGAGTATCTCCGTACTGCACAACAACAATAGACCTCTCGCATAACTCGATTTCTGATGGCAATTTTGTCGTCAAAGCTTGTCTGTGCTCCTCAAATACACCAAGGTATTCTGTAGTTCTCATCTCCACTTCTCCTAAAAACTTCTCATCACAAACAGGTTTTGCAAAAGGTCTAACACTCAAATCTGGCAATGCTTTCAGATTTCTCATTGCGGTTTTTACTGCATCACCTGTGCCCAGCATCAACTCTTGCGTAATTAGCTCTATACCTTCAATGCCACCTAATTCTTGAGCCAAAGGCTGATCAACTACAACTGCTACATTTTCAGGGTTTAATTGTTTTGAACTGGAAATAACATGTTCAAGTATAGAAAAATTGCCTATTTTATGTAAAATTTTAGGTAAATCTGAATTCATCCGTTTGCCGTGCCCAGCAGCAAGCACGATTACTGTGTGAACTTTACTCACTATCTATCTGAGAGATGAAAAATGAAAACCATAATGATTGAGCCAGTTGATTTTATTATCGTAAAAACTTCTTAAATCATCAATTTGATACTTTAGCATTGCAAGTCTTTCAATGCCAATACCAAAAGCAAATCCATTGTATCTAGTATGATCAATTCCAACATTTCGGAAAACATTCGGATGTACCATGCCACACCCAAGCACTTCTATCCATTTACTACCTTTATAACTTATATCTACTTCTGCTGAAGGTTCAGTAAAAGGAAAGAAACTATTACGAAAACGTATTCTTAGTCCATTATCTCCAAAAAATTTATTAAGAAAGTGATGAATAGTGAACTTCAGCTGACCCATGTTGACATTTTCATTAACATATAGCCCCTCTATCTGATGAAACATTGGAGTGTGAGTTGCATCAAAGTCATTTCTATATACCCTACCTGGAGCCACTACCTTAATTGGAAAAGTTTTCATTTTTTCCATAGTTCTAATCTGTACAGATGAAGTGTGAGTACGAAGTACCATCCTCTTATCGTTCATTTTATTTTTTAAATAAAATGTATCTTGCTCTTCTCGTGCAGGATGATGACTTGGAGTGTTTAGTGCATCAAATACATGAAACTCATCTTCAATATCCGGACCATCAACCGCTTTAAAGCCCATGTGTGCAAAAATATGTTTTACTTCATTTATTACTTTGCTTAATGGGTGAATCTTTCCAACTTTTTCTGGTCTAATAGGTAATGTTATATCAACTGCTTCGTTTTGCAATTTAGAATTAATTTCTTCTGCCTTTAGCACATCTTCTTTATTTCTGATAAGTTGTTCCAATTTATCACGTAAAACATTAATAATTTTACCTAAACTACGCTTTTTCTCTGTATTTTCTACTTCTTTTAAATTATCAAAGTAAGATCTAATTACACCTTTTTTTCCTAAATATGATAATCTAACTTTTTCTAAATCTTGCAAAAAAGAGACATCTTCAATTTCAGAAATCGCTTTATTTTCAAGTGATAATATTTCGTCTTGCAACTCTTTGTTCATTTTAAATACACTGACTCAAGTTACGATTATAACGAAATATTGAATAGCATCAACTAACCTAAGAATTATTCTATTTTTATACATTAATTTATTTATCTTAAAATTAATAAATTAATTATTTTAATATGCGTACTAGTGCTGTTAAGAGTGTAAAAGACCTGTGTAAATTCTTTAAAATGCCAACTATGGATTAGAAGAAAACAAAGATGAAAAATGTGCAGACAAATTACTACCTAACAGCAAAAAACCTACTAGAATAACGGAAATTACTCATTCCGAAGTCATTACTATAATACTGTTTTATCAACAATCCAGATGCGAAAATTTT
>JARBCG010000164.1 GCA_028803175.1 Wolbachia sp. | reverse complement strand
TGTACTTAGTATAGAACACTAAATGGTACTTTAAATTAAACGTACTGTGAGAGCTATGTTTGTAATCCATACTAAAGTAGTCCAACATAAAGTATATTATACTAAAGTGTTCGCCTTAAGGCGAGGGTGTTAACCCACCCGCCTCACTACATAAAAACTGTGCTTAAAAGTACATCCACTTTTGAGTGTTTACAGGGTAGTGGTGAAAATATTAAGATTTAGTTTTAGGATAGATATATATAACTGAGAAGTCACATTTCTATTATCAATTAAAGAATCAGATTTTTTGGGTTAATACACAGTTCTATTAGAAGTTTTGTGACTGTTATTGCAGAAAACATTGAGCACAAGATTCCTATCGATAAAGTAACGGAAAAACCTCTTATCGCTCCGCTACCAATAATAAACATTATTCCTGCTGCAATTAATGTAGTAATGTTTGAGTCCAATATTGTTTTTATTGCATTTTTAAATCCTTCTTCAATAGCACGTACAGTTCTTTTTTCTAATTTAATTTCTTCACGAATTCGTTCAAATATTAAAATATTTGCATCAACTGACATGCCAACAGTCAGTGCAATACCAGCGATTCCAGGCAAAGTTAGAGTAGCTTCAAGTAGCGTCAGGACTAATAATATAAGAATCACATTAAAAAGTAATGCAATGGAGGCTAGAAAACCGAGCTTGCCATAAGTAATGATGATAAATAAAGATACGGCTATTATGGAGATTATTGCTGCCATTTCTCCTGATTTAATTGATTCTTCACCAAGGGTTGGTCCAATGTTTTTTTCTTCAATTATTTTAAGTTGTGCTGGTAGTGCTCCTGATTTCAACAGTATTGAAAGCTCACTTGCTTGTTTTTCAGTGAAATTACCACTAATTTCTCCTTCTCCATTTATAATAGGCTCACGTATTTGCGGGACAGTTAATATTGTATTATCAAGAACAATAGCAAATGGTTTTCCAACGTTCTCTTTAGTAATTTTTGCGAATTTTTTACTTGCTATGCTATCAAATTTAAAATGTACTGTTGGTTTACCAAGAGAACCAAATCTAACTGATGTATTAACCAGTGCATCACCGCCTATTTCAGTTTTACGGAAGATTGGGTAAGAGTTGCCTAAAGAATCCTTAAGCAAAACGGTGGTTTCATGATCTATATCCTGTATCTTGCCTACATTATTATTCAGCAAATGGAAGGATAACTTAGCTGTTTTACCAAGTAAAGACTTTATCTGCTCAGTGTTCTCTTCTCCAGGCACTTGTACTAATATTTTATCCTGTCCTTGTTGTTGAACACTCACTTCCTTCGTGCCTAGCTTATCCAAACGCCGCTGAACATTGTTTATTGACTCTGCAACTACTTCACTAATTAAAGAATTCTTGTAACTAGACTTATGTAAAACAAAAATTGAGGAATCATTTCTACTCAGCTCTAAGTTCTGGTTTATTTTTTGAATTAATACTGATACTTTTTTGTAGTCATCAACATTATTTAAAGTAACGATAACTTGTTCATTACTTTGTACATTAGATTCGATATTTTTTGTTAGTAACGCTTCTCTTATCTCGTCAGCTAGCATATCTAGTTTTTCTTTAAGGTAGGAATCTATGTCTATATTCAGAAGTAAGGATGCTCCTCCTTTTAGATCAAGACCTAAGTTCATTTTCTTTTTTGAAATTAAAAACTTACTATCAAAAAAGTTTGGCAATATCATATATAAGGATAATAAACAAATAAGTGCCGCTGAAATTGACCTGAATATGAGCCTATTAGACATAAATTATAGGTTTTAATTATTGAGTTGATTGTAAACTAAACAGCTGTTGACTACAAGGTAATAGATCTCTTGTTAATCTGTTTTCTAATAGAATTTTGTTGTTGAAACTTGGCTTATGCTCCTCAAATACATTCGAGTGTTTTGCGGTGCTCACCTGCACTTCTCTTAAAAATTCTTACCATCAAATACAACCAGCTAAAGCTGGTGGTTAAAAACAACGCATGTAAAGCAGATTATGAGTTTAAAAACTCGATGTTAAAATCATTAAGATAGCTATGAGGACTTCCTTGTTCT
>JARBCG010000163.1 GCA_028803175.1 Wolbachia sp. | reverse complement strand
GCAATACTTTTTGCTATTAATATTTTTTATTATTACTACTTTGATATACTATGTTAATTATTTTTTGTCTTTGCAACTACTATGAATGGATACTAGACTTAGCTTTTTTAGGTTGCTCTGACACAGTAGGTGTTGCAACTCCTAAAAATGGAGTGCGAGATATCTTATCTACTTTAATCTGCCTCTTATCACCATTTAAATCCAATAAGTTTTTTGCTTCTGTCACATCTCGCATAGCATCCACATTCACCATGCTAATTCTTTTGTGTTACTAAACATATCAATATAGATGATTCTTTATTATGCATTTCAAACGCAGACACGTAGTTAATTTTGTACTCATTTCACCACATTTTACATATATCTTGCATAACCATGGAATTTCATAATCAAAATACTTCGTTATAGGAGATATTTGAGCTGATGTTCAGGATAATTTTAATGTCTCCTCATCGCTCATACAATCAACACTTACTCTTATATAAGGTGAATCAAAACTTTATATTTTAGCTTCCTTCGATTGATTATCAGCACCACTCTCCTGATTTGCTTTTTTACTTTGAAATAACCACTCAGATCTGATGGAATTTTATTCCAAAGTCACGAAATTCAAGTATAATTGGCAACTGATTTAAAAAATTTTTTTATTGCGTCAAACATATCTTACTCCTTAAATTTAAAATATGTCTTACTTAATTATTATATATAAATTATTTTTCTGTAAATGGAAGGTAAAGCAGAGTTAAATATCACACTAAAACAGCGTTGATTTGGATATCTAACTGTATAATTTACTAGCTTTTTTACTGTGCATGGTCTATTATCCTATGTTGTTTCAATTTTACTTAAACAGATTATGTCAGATCTCGCAGAAAGAATGTCATTGATAAAACCATCACCTACAATTGCCGTTACCGATAAGGCAAATAAATTAAAAAGTGAAGGAAAAAAAATCTGCATCCTGGCTGCAGGAGAACCAGATTTCGATACTCTAGGTAACATAAAAAAAACAGCTATTCAGGCAATAAATGAAGGTAAAACAAAATACACCGCAGTTGATGGAACAAGTGAATTGAAAAAGGCAGTAATTAATAAGTTAAAAAGAGATAACAATCTCAAATACAAACCCAATCAAATCTGTGTAGGTAATGGCGCTAAACAGGTGCTGTTTAATTTATTTATGGCAACAATTAACTCGGGAGATGAAGTTATCATCCCTGCTCCATACTGGGTTTCATATATTGATATGGTAAATCTTTTTGGCGGCGTATCAGTTGTGGCCGAGTGCGGAGAAAACTTTAAACTAACACCAGAATTATTGAAAAGCAAGATAACTAAAAAGGCTAAATGGCTGATTATAAACTCACCAAATAATCCTACAGGTGCAGTGTATACGTATGATGAATTAAAGAATATATCACAAGTATTACTCGAACATCCACATGTCAATGTTGTAACAGATGATATTTATGAGCACATAATATATGATGAGAAGTTTTTTACCATTGCTCAAGTCGAGCCAAGGCTTTATGACAGAGTTTTTGTCGTAAATGGAGTATCAAAAGGCTACGCAATGACAGGCTGGAGAATAGGATATGTTGCAGGTAGAAGTGATGTAGTAAAAGCTATCTCTACATTACAATCTCAAAGCACTTCCAATCCAAACTCTATAGCACAAGCAGCAGCTACTGAAGCACTCAATGGTGACCATAGTTTCTTAAAAGAAAGAACAGAAACATTCAAGAGTCGTAGGAATTTTATGGTAAAAAAACTAAATTCTGCTCCAGGACTATCAGTATCTGTTCCACAAGGTGCATTTTATTTACTTGTTTCGTGTGAAGGTTTGATCAATAAAAAAACAAAAAGTGGCAAAGTAATAAATAATGACCTAGATTTTGCTGAATACTTACTTGAATATCACTTAGTTGCTGTAGTACCAGGAATTGCTTTTGGTATGAAGAATTTTATTAGAATTTCTTATGCTGCTTCTCAAGAGCAATTGGAAATTGGATGCAACAGCATCGTAAAAGCGTGCCAAGCATTAACAAATTAGTTATTCTTAAATTCGTTCATATATAATATAGTATGTATTAATAAAATAGGTTTTATATATGGCTTGGTTATATTTGTTGTTAGCTGTTTTAATTAAAGTAGTATGGACAACGGCATTAAAATACAGTGATGGTTTTACTCGTCTCATACCAGTAGTGATTATTTTAGTTTGTGGTCCCATAAGTTTTTACTTGCTATCATTATCAATGAAGTCCATTCCCACGGTACATCTTACGCAATTTAGACTGGTATAGGTTCTGTAAGTGCAGCAATAATAGAAATAATATTCTTGTAACGACCAGGTAAATTTTGGACGTATAACTCCTCTTGCTTTAGTAGTGTTAGGTATTATAGGTTTAAAGGTATTTATACAGTAATAGATCATGTCTTAAATATGTAACAAAAAATTATTCTATTTCTAATATAACTAGTATCTTATGATAAGGTTAATTTATGAACAATACAGAAAAAGAACCAAAAACAAGAAGCAAAAAACTTATTGGATTTAAATGGTGATAACAGGCAGATTAAAGTAGATAAGATATCTCGCACTCCATTTTTGGGAAAAGAATAGAATTTAAAATTAATTACAAAAGTGATTCAGTGGAGTCACATCACAAAGATAAAAGAAGTATTTAGTTTAATGTTAAAATCGGAAAACGCGAGGAATCAGTAGAATATAGGAACAAGCTACACGAACTTGAAATAATAAAAGGTGCAGATGGCAAAATTGTATTCACTAATGTAAAGCTAGATAGTAATACATGTAAATAAGGTAGTCAAAACTGCAGCATGAAATTAGATAATTTTGATTTGAACAAACCTATCAATTACAACCAGCTTAGGCTGGTGGTTTGAAAAACGCATGTAAAGCAGATTATTAGTTCTAAAACTCGATGTTAAAATCATTAGAATAGCTATAATAACTTCCTTGTTCTTCAATATACTTCTGTACATCTGTAGAATTCACATTGCCAACTGTAACAGCAAAGTACCCTTTTGCCAAAGGTTCTGCCCACAATATCTTT
>JARBCG010000162.1 GCA_028803175.1 Wolbachia sp. | reverse complement strand
TCATAGCTATTCTAATGATTTTAACATCGAGTTTTTAAACTTATAATCTGCTTTACATGCGTTGTTTTTAACCACCAGCTTTAGCTGGTTGTAATTGGTCAAGCTAATAAAATATTGAATCTTGGTTTCAGTCATATGTTCTCCTTAATTAAATTAGTTCAGTATAATACTTATTTAATAAATTAACTAATAAAAATCAAGAAAACAAATTCTAAAAACAATGCTAAACTAAGTGCACTATGGCAAAGACAGTCGACATATTACTACCACTTCCAATTAATCAGTTATTTTCATATGCAATTGGAGAAAATACTGAAGTTTCAATCGGAGATTATGTTATAGTGCCGTTTGTCAAAAAGCGTTTAATCGGAATAGTGTGGCAACATAGTAGCAAAAACGATCGAGAACTGAAGTTCATTGAGCAAAAAATTGATTTATCAAGTATCAGGGCAAAGTTAAAGACATTTGCAGAATGGGTTGCACAGTATAATTTAATACCTATTGGCATGCTTGCAAAAGTGATCATGGGTGGAGTACTAAAGGTAAATAACATAGATAAATTGGTTTGCACTGAACAAAAGCGTGAAACAAGCAAAAGAAATTACCAATTAAATCCTGAACAACAAGCTGCAATTAGCAAAATAATAAGTAATCTGGATAAATATTCAGTAATTTTGCTAGATGGTGAGACAGGGTCTGGGAAGACTGAGGTATATCTCTCTGTAATCGCAAAGCTGATTGTAAAACCACATGTCATTTCAGTGTGTGATCAAATTGTTTGTAATAGATCTGAGTGTCATAATACTCGGATGACATCAAACCAGTCTGGAATGATATCAGAGGAGGATTATGCACAGGTCCTGATACTTCTACCAGAAATTGTTTTGACATCACAACTGGTAAATCGTATCCATTCACAGCTATCTGGAAATATAGCTGAATGGCACTCAGGACTCACTCCAAAAACTCGCCGAAACAATTGGCTTAGCATAGCAAACGGAACTGCACAAATAATTATCGGAGCAAGATCGGCACTTTTTTTACCTTATAAAAATCTAAAGTTGATTGTTATTGATGAAGAGCACGATTCATCTTTTAAGCAAGAACAGGGGATTATATACAACGCCAGAGACATGTCAATAATCTTGGCTAAAATCGAAAATATTCCAATTATTTTATCATCAGCAACTCCACTACTTGAGACTATTCATCATGTTAAAAATGGCAGTTATAAACATGTGAAGCTAACTAAGAGATTTGGTGGTGCAGAACTACCATTAATTAAAATAGTGGATATGAGAAATAGTAAACAATGGATTTCAAATGAGCTTTTTGAACATATCAAACAAACCATAGAAAAAAAACAGCAGGTTATGCTCTTTTTAAATCGTCGAGGATATGCACAACTTGCGGTTTGCAGGAAGTGTGGATATAAGATTCCTTGTTTAAATTGCTCTGTTTGGCTAACATATCATAAGAAAAAGAATGTTCTTTTGTGTCATCATTGTTCTTATCAATCAATACTTCCAGAAAAGTGTGCTAATTGCCAAAGTGAAAGATCACTATTCCTTTGTGGTATAGGTGTTGAAAGGTTGCTTGAAGAAACTTTGAATTTAATACCAAATGCAAAAACTGCAGTTATAAGCAGTGATCAAAAATCAGTTAATAACATCATTGATTTAGTGTTAAAAGAAGAGGTGAACATTATAATTGGTACACAAATAATTGCTAAGGGGCATAACTTTCCAAAATTAACTTTGGTTGGAGTAATAAATGCAGATTTGAGTTTGGAAAATTCTGATTTAAGAGCGACAGAAAAGACGTATCAATTACTGCACCAAGTTTCAGGTAGATCAGGAAGGTTTAGTGAAAAAGGAACGGTAATAGTGCAAACCTGTAACCCTGAAAGTTCTGTTATAAAAGCATTACAAAATCAAAAACGGGATTTATTTTATGAGATAGAACTTGAGTCAAGGTGTAAAGCTAGAATGCCTCCATTTAGTAGATTGATATCACTAGTAATCTCTGGCAAAAATCAGATTACAACACAAAAAGCAGCAAGTGAAGCAGTAAAGAACATACCAGCTTTTTTCTGTAGTCCAAGTAGCAGATGCTTGGATCCAGAAAAAAACGCATGGACCACGGCGTCATGCGCTGGAATTACACCAAATGAAGAAAAGTTTGAAATCTTCGGTCCATCACCAGCAGCTATAAGTTTCTTAAATAATCAGTATCGATATAGAATACTACTAAAAATATACAATAAGAACAGTTTGTTTGTGCAAAAAAACTTAAGAGACTGGATTAAAAGATGTAACTTAAATTCCTCTATAACAGTGGCAATAGATGTTGATCCTGTTAATTTTCTTTAGTTTAAAAAGTCACAAAATTTTTATTTTTTCTGTTCTCTGCAGTTCTATTTTATAACTATTCTAATGATTTTAACATCGAGTTTTTAAACTCATAATCTACTTTACATGCGTTTTTTTAACCACTAGCTTCAGCTGGTTGTATTTGATAACTAAAATACCTATAATCTGATCTTTAAATATAAATTAACTAATGTTGCAGAGAAATTTTTTAATATGG
>JARBCG010000161.1 GCA_028803175.1 Wolbachia sp. | reverse complement strand
TTTGGGCAGCATCTTTGGCAAAAGGATACTTTGCTGTTACAGTTGGCAATGTGAATTCTACAGATTTACAGAAGTGTATATAAGAACGAGGAAGTCTTCATAGCTATTCTAATGATTTTAACATCGAGTTTTTAAACTCATAATCTGCTTTACATGCGTTTTTTTAACCACCAGCTTTAGCTGGTTGTAATTGATTGATATTACTTATAAATAAATCAATATTTAATATTAATTATATAATATTCCTTATGAAAAAATTTAAGAAAAGAACCCCATTATTTCATCATATAAATATAATTTATCCATTTTTACAACATCAAAGTTATTTTCTTCAAGTTCAATAAGTACACTATTCACATAACCATTTGTAATATTCTGCTTCACATCAGCAATAAATCTACAGGTTATTTGATCGCCTATAGAACTCGAGCTTTCCATATTTGAATCTTTTGACCAGACAGAAAGCCCTTTTGAGTATATTGCTATAATTTGTAGTTTATTTGATTCAAATAATTTTATTACTTGGTCAAAGTTATTAGACCTATCCCAGGCAAGAGTGATATCACTGCCAACTAATTTTTTAACCTTATAGTTTTGCTCGTAATTATCTTCTACTTTATCGATTTTACCACTTAAATCTTTACTCACTACAAGTTCAGACAATATTTTAGGTTTTCTTCCTATATTATCTATAACAGCTTCTGCAAATTCTTTAGTGCCAACTTTTTGTTTACTATTTTCTTCATTATATAAATCAGCAGTGTGTATTCCATCCTCTAAAGTCGTGAGCCATGCATTGTAAATTGACTTTGCAATATCAGTTTGACCTATGTAGATCAGCATTTGCACTGCAGCATTTAAAAGTCCAGAAGGATTGGCAATATTTTTCCCTGCGATGTCAGGTGCAGATCCATGAACTGCTTCAAATATTGCATATTCATCACCAATATTACTACTTCCTGCTAATCCAACTGATCCTGATATTTGTGCTACAATATCTGATAATATATCCCCGTAAAGATTTTCTGTAACGATAACATCAAAACTTTCAGGTGCAGTTGCAACCTTTGCCATTCCAATATCAACTATATAGTGCTCTGATTGTATATCCGGATAGTCCTTTGCAATAAGGTCAAATGCTGAATGGAAAGTGCCATCGGTCATTTTCATGATATTATCTTTAGTCAGGCAAGTTACTTTTTTTCTATTATGTTTTTTTGCATATTCAAAAGCATATCTGCATATTTTCTTTGAACTGGATCGAGTAATAATTTTTGTGCATTGGTAAGAGTCGCCAGTTAGTCTGTGCTCTATTCCAGTATAAACATCTTCTTCATTTTCACGTATTACCACAATATCAAATTTACCGAATTTATTCTCTATAATAGGAGAATATGATATGCATGGACGTATATTCGCATATAATCCAAAATTTTTTCTCAGCGCTACATTTAAACTTTTATGACCTTTACCCTGCGGAGTGGTTGTAGGAGATTTTAATAATATTTTTGTTCTTTTTATAAAATTCAAACCACTTTCATAAATCCCATCATTCCGCCTTTTGTTGTAAACACATTCTCCTATCTCGATTATTTCCCAGCTTATCTCTGCTCCTGCTTCACGCAGTATACTTTGTACCGCTTCCATAATTTCTGGTCCGATACCATCACCATATGCAACTGTAATGCGTGTAGACATAAATCTCCCAATCATAAATTACCTAATTTTAATTCAAATAATGAAGTGACTCAAGTAATCAATTTTACAGTTATTTAATAACGATGGCATAACATTAGATAAACAGTATTAAGAAAAAAAATATGAGTACTAAAATAAATCATGAAAACGTGGACATTGAAGTAAGTTATGCGGGAATTAGAAGGCGTATTGTAGCACATGCATTTGATTATATTTTACTTAAAACGCCAACTACGGATTAGAAGAAAGCAAAAAATCCTGGGGAATATGGTAAACTCCAATATTGTAAAAAACTAAGGAGGTACCAAAGAGGAATTGGAGATAAGGGATACATGAAAATGGAGCTTTTTCAAGAGCTTTTCGACCGCAATTTGAAACTTGTAACTCATATAAAAAAGGGAACGAAAAATGCGTTAATGCCGTTTAATGAGAAGGTTTTATTCAGAA
>JARBCG010000160.1 GCA_028803175.1 Wolbachia sp. | reverse complement strand
TGAATACTTAAGAAAAAGATATTTTGGGCAGCATCTTTGGCAAAAGGATACTTTGCTGTTACAGTTGGCAATGTGAATTCTACAGATGTACAGAAGTATATCGAAGAACAAGGAAGTCCTCATAACTATTCTAATGATTTTAACATCGAATTTTTAAACTCATAATCTGCTTTACATGCGTTTTTTTAACCACCAGCTTTATCTGGTTGTAATTAATGAAAAGCCAATCAAAGATATATCTCATATAATGGACACTGCTGTTCAATACTATCAAGAGATACACTCGTTTGAGGTTGTGTATACATTTTCACAAGCACTTTCAACAACAACTATGGATAACCAACAAAGCAGACATAGTAGATTATGGGCTTTTTACTCTTTAAGCAATATAAAACGAGAGTAGATATAATGTGTACTAAAAAATTAATTGGTGATCTATGATGAGAATGTTAAATTTTAAACTTATCTTTTAAATAATCAAAAGCTGTCTCAATAATAGATCGTTTTCTGAGTAAAACCTTCCCATTAAGCGGTATTAACGCATTTGAAAAAGCTACACTTTTATGTATCCTTTATCTTCAAATAAAAGGTAAGTAAGCCTCTTTGTCATAAGTCTCTGTTTTCAGCACAACACTTTGAATTTATCCACTCTCATTAATGACTATATGCAGCTCAAAATCAAAGAACCAGCCTCTTGCTCTTTTGTCAAGTCATACAAGTCATTTGAATACTTTTTTACTTGATATCCTTTTTTAGTGGTAAACTGTGATCAAAGTTGCACCGATGTATGAAATCCGGTCATTTTTGCTTTCTCGCAGAACCAATGTAATAGTAGCACAAAATACCATAAAACTCTCTGTTTTAGAACGATTAATCTATTGGAGTTTACTCTATTTACTTGGCTTTTTTGTTTTCTTCTAATCCATAGTTGACGTTTGTAGTAAAGATAAATAAAGCAGAGGTACAGCAACGCCTCTGAATTTAATTCAGCTTTGCAAATAGAATCACTACTTTTCTTTCGTTATCAACCTTATTGCCTCTACGTAACATCTGTGCTCTTCAGATAAAATGCGTTCTGAGAGGCTCTGAACATTATCATTTGGCAGCACCGGTACAGCAGCTTGAACAATTATATCTCCAGCATCAACTTCAGGAGTAACATAATGCACTGTGCAACCTGTAATTTTTACACCGGCCTTTAGTGCTTGCTCTTGAGCATTTAGACCTTTAAAAGATGGAAGCAAAGAAGGATGAATATTTATGATTTTATTGTTCCATTTACTTAAAAAATCAGCCTTTAGAATTCTCATAAACCCGGCAAGACAAACTAGATCAACATTATGTTGAATAAGTATTCCGTCAATCTTATCAGCATCAAGTGGTTTATCATTAATAATAAATGTAGGAATTTTTGCTTGTTCTGCTAATTTAAGTCCAGTTGCTTCATTGTTGTTTGTTATAACGCATACAACCTCCGCAGGAAAATCTTGATCTTTGCACGCTGCTATCAAAGCGTACATATTTGATCCCCTACCAGAAATGAGTATTCCTAGTTTAATCCTTTTCATTGTAACACAATTAATTTAGGACATTAAGTAGCTGCAGCATACTTTGCACGTTCAAAACACAAGAAAGCTTTAATGTAGACACATAGCTGACACATAAATTATCAACACAACGTCGTACAGTCGTGCGTCATATTATTTGGATGACAATGTTTAAAACGCCAACTATGGATTAGAAGAAAACAAAAAAGCCAAGTAAATAGAGTAAACTCCAATATTGTGAAAAAACTAAGGAGGTAACCCAGTGGATCTGCTGTATTACTAGGAAACATAATATATCCTCTTCACTATATTAATTAATGTATATTTATCTAGGAAATAAGCAAACTATCAAATGCAATGGCCTTATATGCAACTACGTTACTTCTTTTAGCAAAACTTAACGCATTTACAGATACAGTTAAACTTGACTATCACTTAATTTCTTTTCTATACATATGATTTAACATAAAATCCTCACACTGTACGTTAGTGACACAATAATACTTTACATAATAAAGTATATTTTAAATTGACGCAAGTACTTTTACCAAAAAATTAAAGATTGATAGTATAATTGGAATTTTAGTAAATATTAATAAAAACTTAAAGCTTTTTTAATACAACTACGTCTTCCCTTTTGGGACTAGTTGAAATTGAATGAATTGAGACACCTATTAATTCTTCTATTCTTCTTATATAATTTGTCAAATTAGTGGGTAATTTTTCAGCAAATCTTGTGCCCTGTGTGTCTTCTTTCCAACCAGGCAATTCCTCGTATATTGGCTCCAGCTCTTCTTGTATTGTTCGTGATGCAGGTAAATAATTATATTTTTTGTCTTTATGTATGTATCCAATACATATTTTAATTATATCAAAAGAGTCAAGGATATCTAATTTAGTTAATACAATACTTGAAACTCCAGAGAGCTGTACTGCCTGACGCACCAACACTGCATCAAACCATCCACAACGCCTTCTTCTATTACTCACTGTTCCAAGTTCTTTACCTATAGTAAATAGACTGTCTCCTACTGAGTTCTTTTGTTCGGTAGGAAATGGTCCATTCCCTACTCTTGTTGTATAGGCTTTGACTATTCCAAGAACATAGATATTTGAAAACAACCCGGAACCAGTGACTGCTTGCGATGCTACGGTATTACTAGAAGTAACAAAAGGATATGTTCCATGATCAATATCTAAAAATGTACCTTGAGCACCTTCAAATATTATTTTTCTACCTTCTTTCATCAGGTCATTGAGTATTTTCCACACCGGTTTTTTGTACGGCAGAATTTTTTCTGCAATATCCTTAATTTCTTTTATTATTTCTTCCTTTGTAATTGTTTGATGATTTAAGCCTTTCCTGATTACATTGTGGTAATTCAGAAGAATGTCTATTCTTTCGTTTAATTCATCTTCATTTTCTAAATCGCAAAGACGTACAGCCCTTCTTCCAACTTTATCTTCATAGCATGGACCGATACCCTTATTTGTTGTACCAATTTTATGATTCCAATTTAAATCTTCAAATAGCTTTTCCTTATTTTTATGTACACTTAATATAAGAGGGCAACTTTCAGACATCATCAAATTGCTAGGATTTATATCTATCCCTTTAGCTTTTAGTGATTCTATTTCTGAGATTAGAGCATGTGGATCTAAAGCAACACCATTTCCTATAATTGATGTTTTATTAGATCTCAAAACAGCAGAAGGTAATAAATTTAGTTTATATACCTCATTATCTATCATGATAGTATGTCCAGCATTATTTCCACCTTGAAATCTCACAACTACATCTGCATTTTCAGAGAGATAATCTACTATTTTACCCTTTCCTTCATCTCCCCATTGCAGGCCAACAATTATAATATTACTCATCACTATTTTCTGGATTAATATGTAAATACTAATGTAGTACAGTGCAAATAACAAGGAGTAATTTCATGAAGTTACTGGCATAACCTTAACTACCTTTCTGGGAATTTGAATCTTTAACTGTATAAGATAATTTCTTCTAATGCTTGAGTGTTTCTAACGTAGGGAAAGTATCATCTTTTTCTATAGAGGAGGACTTATTGCTCTGATAAGTACTTTCAATTGGAGCAGTGGGCTGTATTAGAGCAACCTTTATAACTTCATCAACATTCTTAGCAAAAACTACATTAACTCCTTCTTTAATATTAGTTGGAATTTCTTGCATATCTTTTTCATTTTCGCTTGGTATGATTACAGTTTCGATTGATCCTCTCAGCGCAGCAAGCAGCTTTTCCCTCAGACCTCCGATAGCTAAAATTCTACCACGCAATGTCACTTCACCTGTCATAGCAACACACTTATTTACTGGTATATTTGTCATAAGAGAAACGATAGATGTACATACTGCAACACCAGCAGAAGGACCATCTTTTGGTACAGCGCCCTCAGGTACATGCAAGTGTATGTCATTATTTTGAAATTTCTCAGGTTTGATGCCGAAAGATAAACAATTTGATCTAATATAACTATATGCAGCCTTTATAGACTCCTGCATAACTTCTCCAAGCTTTCCTGTATACTTTATTTCTCCTTTTCCTGGAATTAGAACTGATTCTACCATTAAAATATCACCACCTGTTTCAGTATAAGCAAGCCCAGTTACCACACCTATTAAATCTTCATCTCCTGCAATACCAAAGGTATGTTTACGTACTCCTAAATAATCCTGTAAATTATCAACTTCTACAGATATTTTCTTGTTTTTGTCAGTTAATATCTTTTTCACTGCTTTTCTCATTAGTTTTGCAAGCTCCTTTTCCATACTACGTACACCACTTTCACGTGTGTATAAACGTATAAGCCTATATAATGCATCATTAGCTATCCTCCACTCGTTTTTATGTAAACCATGCTCCTTCTTTAGCTTTGGAATAAGATGATGTGTAGCAATGTTAACTTTTTCATCTTCGGCATAACCAGATAATTGTATAATTTCCATTCTATCGCGTAAAGGATGTGGTAAGTTTAAACTATTTGCTGTAGCTACAAACATTACACTTGAAAGATTAAATTCAACTTCCAAGTAATGGTCAGTAAAGTGCTTGTTATGCTCAGTATCCAAAACTTCTAGTAATGCAGATGCAGGATTACCACGTAAGTCAGAACCCATCTTATCTATTTCATCTAGCAAAAAAAGTGGATTACACGAATTGGCTTTTTTCATGTATTGAATTATTTTACCAGGCATAGAACCAATGTAAGTTTTTCTATGTCCACGTATTTCTGACTCATCACGCACGCCACCAAGAGACATACGAACAAAGTCTCTACCTATTGCTCTTGCTATAGATTTAGCTAAAGAAGTCTTACCAACACCTGGTGGCCCAACTAAACAAAGTATAGGACCTTTTATCTCCTTTACTCTTTTCAATACTGCTAAAAATTCTATTATTCTATCTTTTACTTTTTCTATACCGTAATGATTTTCATCTAAGATTTTTTTAGCGGTATTTAGATTAATTTTTGCGTCTTTATACTTCCCCCACGGTAGATCAAGAAGCCAATGTAGGTAACTAGATATAACTGTAGCTTCGGGTGAAATGGGATTCATTTTTTTATATCTTTTCAAGTCAGCTGTAGCTTTTTCTCTTGCTTCCTGAGAAAGCTGTGTTTCGTCTATTTTTTTCTCAAATTCATTTAATACATTTCCTTCGTCACCATTTTCGAATTCTCCTAACTCTTTTTGTATTGCTTTTAACTGCTCGTTAAGGTAATAAGCTTTTTGAGTGCTTTCAACTTGAGATTTAATTGTTTTATATAGACGGTTTTGTGCATTCAAAATGCTTATTTCTCGCTCAGTTAAAGCAAAAACCTTTTTTAATCTTTCTTTTAAATCATAAGATTCAAGAATGCTTTGTTTATCTGATATTTTTATATTTAAATATGAGGCTATAGTATCTGCAAGTTGATCCACGTCTTTGATGTGATCAACAGGATTAACTATAACCTCAGGCTGATTTTTTTTGTTTAGTTTGCTCCAATTATCAAATGCATCTATAACAGACCGCCTTAAAGCTTCTAAATCAACGTCATCTTCTTCGTGTTCATCACTCTTAAGTTCTACACTAGCTTGTAGTAAACCAGTAGAACTAACATATTCTGTGATCCTTCCCCTTCTTACTCCTTGAATTACAACTTTTACTGCATTATCAGGTAATTTTATTAATGGTTGTATAATATTTGCTAATACACCTACTTCATAAAGATCTGATGATTCTGGGTTATCAATAGATCCGTCTCGTTGTGCAACAAGAAAAATTTTGGTATTACTGTGACTTATTGCGTACTCTAGTGCATTGATAGACTTTTCTCTACCTATAAACAATGGCACCATCATACTTGGAAAAATTACCACATCTCTTAAAGGTAATATTGGTAATGCAATATAATCAGAATTCACAGTGCATTCAATGTTCATAATATATACCCTATTAATACTATAAATTAATCATTAACTGTTATAATATTACTTTCACTGTGGCTAATAACTGCTTTTCCCGATTCTACCATTTCCTTAGTGATAACTATGGCGCTACCTTCAAGCTCTCCATTTCCAGCTTTGTACATAATGTCAAGTAAAAGTGATTCTAAAATAGCACGTAACATTCTTGCACCTGTTTTATAACTCATAGCTTTTTTAGCAATAGCCGATACTGCTTCATCTGAAAACTCAAGACTAACCTTACTGAGTGCAAGTAATTCTTTATACTGCTTTGTTAGTGCATTTCTTGGTTCTACCAACACACGTGTAAGACTTTCATGATCTAGCTCTTCCAAAACCGCAACAATCGGGACTCGCCCTACAAATTCAGGTATTAAACCAAATTTAATTAAGTCTTCAGGCTCAACACCGTGTAAAATATTTTTTTTCTTTTTTACTAAAGATCCACCTATGTCCGCACCAAAGCCGACAGAGGTTCCTTTTTTTCTTGCTTCAATAATTTTATCTAACCCATCAAAGGCTCCGCCGCAAATAAATAATATATTATTAGTATCTACTTGAATAAACTCTTGTTGTGGATGTTTTCTCCCTCCTTGTGGTGGAACATAAGCAACTGTGCCTTCCATGATCTTAAGAAGAGCTTGTTGAACTCCTTCACCTGAGACATCACGTGTGATTGAAGTACTTTCAGACTTTCTTGTTATTTTGTCTATTTCATCTATAAATACTATACCACGTTGTGCTTTTGTAACATCGTAATCTGCAGCTTGCAGTAAACGTGATAGTACACTTTCTACATCGTCACCTACATAACCAGCTTCAGTCAAAGTTGTTGCATCAGCCATAGCAAATGGTACATCCGAAACTTTGGCAAGTGTTTTGGCTAATAAAGTTTTACCAGAACCAGTAGGACCGATAAGCATTATATTGGATTTTTCAATTTCTATATTACTTATAGTTTCAGATTGTGACATGCATTGATAATGATTATACATAGCTACTGATAAAACATATTGTGCGTGTTCTTGACCCACGACATGCTTTCTGAGGAAATTTTTTATATCCTTAGGCTTTTTCTGCCGTACTCTCACGTTAGGCAAGTGGTTTAAGCTATAAGATGTATTTTTCTCTTGGCTTATCTTTTCGTAAGATACCTCTATGCATTTACTACAAATAAATACTTTCACATCATCTTTTGAGTCATTAAAAGTATTAGTAATTAACCTCTCTACTTCATATTGTGTCTTCCGACAAAAAGAACAGTGACGTAAATCATCGTTATTGTTATCCATCAATTTACCTTTTCTTTAATTTTAGTATTTTCAGTCCTGATATCCGCACGGCCAGTTATAACTTTATCAATCAAACCAATTTTTCCTGCTTCCTTAGGATCCATAAACTTATCTCTTTCCATCATTCCTTCAATTTTCTTTAACGAGTTTCCAGTATGCCTTTCATAAATTTGATTCAATTTCTTCTTAATTCGTAAAATTTCATTAGCATGTATCTCTATATCGGTTGCTTGGCCTTGATATCCACCTGATGGTTGATGTATCATAATTCTTGAATGAGGTAGGGAATAACGCTTGCCTTTTGCACCAGCTGTAAGTAACAAAGAACCCATAGATGCCGCTTGACCTATACATAAAGTTGAAACATCTGGCTTGATATACTGTATTGTGTCATAGATCGATAAACCAGCAGTAACAACACCACCTGGTGAATTGATGTACATGTATATGTCTTTATCAGGGTTTTCTGATTCTAAAAATAAGAGCTGTGCCACTATTACGCTAGCCATGTTATCTTCAACAGGACCAGTGACAAAAATTATCCTTTCTTTTACTAGTCTTGAATATATGTCATAAGCACGCTCACCACGGCTAGTTTGCTCAATTACAATTGGTACAAGAGTCATGCATTTCCTTAATTAAATGTTATCAAATAATTCCTTTAATTCTTTCACAGAAGCAACCTGTTCCTCTTTATTCACTTTCTCTATTATATAATCTGTGACTTTATACTCAAGTGCTTGCCCTCTAATTAATTCTTGAAATTGTCTATCCGATCTAAAATGTTTAAGTACTGTATCAAAGTTCGTGTTCTTACTTACATATTTGTTTACAATAACATTAAAAATATCATTTTGAGTGACTGATATCTTACGTTCTGTACTGAATTTCATAAATAACATTGCAAGTTTCACGCGTCTTTCAGCCTCTTTATAAGAGTCATTTTGATTGTTCAATTCTCTTTCTACTCTCTGTTGTTCTTGTCTTACTATATCTGTTGGCAAGTCAAAATTATAATCAGTATCTAAAAAGTCAAACAACTGCTTTTTGATCAAAAGATCTCTCATTTCACTGCATTGATCACTGATTATTTTTCTTGCATAATCTACCAATAATGAATGATTTTCAAATCTAAGGTTTTTAGCTAAATCGTCATCACTTTCAAAGCCTTTAATGACTTGAATATCATTAACTCGAACAGAAAAATCAGCTTCTTGTCCTGCAAGAGAGCTGACCTGATAATTATCAGGAAATGGCAACTTAAAGTTTTTTGTTTCTTCTTTTTTCATACCGATCAACTTGTCTTCAAAGCCATTGATAAATGTACCTGACCCCAAATTGATAGAAAAATTTTTACTGCTTCCACCTTTAAAAAGCTTCTTTCTAATCCTTCCTTCAAAGTTAATTATGAGCCTGTCGCCATTTTTGGCTTGATAAGAAGTATCATCAACGGAAACAAAATTAGGAAATTTTTCCTTAATAGAGTCAATAAATTCCTTTATGTCATCTTCTTCAATCTTTGCTTCAATTTTCTTTAAATTTATTTTATCAAGATCTATTGCTGGCACTTCCGGCATTGATTCAAAGGATAATTTATATACAAAATTGCCCTTTTCGTCTTCAGCATTCAAGTCAGGAAGTGATACCACATCAACTTTTGGATAGATGTGAGATTCAACTTTAATCTTTTCCACCAAATCAGCT
The DNA here is from genome assembly GCA_028803175.1 of Wolbachia sp. Lineage (GTDB taxonomy): Bacteria > Pseudomonadota > Alphaproteobacteria > Rickettsiales > Anaplasmataceae > Wolbachia. Next base: position 4,383 of record JARBCG010000160.1, on the reverse strand, counting down.
GAACAATAATCAACCGTATTGTTTAACACGTATTCCAAAGCTTTGTTTCCATAATTTTTCATAACAAGATCATATGGAGTTTTTCCAGCTCTAAATCCAGATATTCTTGCATTTTCTGCTATTTCTTGTATCCTTAGATTCACCTTTTGTTTTATATATTCACTACTGACTGTAATTTCGTATTCATGCTTTAACTTATCTATATTAAGCTCTTTGTATGTATATATATCATTAGATGTATCTGCTTCGGCTGTGTTTTGAGGTATATTATTAGACATCATGATCTACTTATTAATATTTTAATTTTTATCTTAATAAAGCCATTTTACCAGAATTTAAGTTAAATACAATCCTTAAGAATGAATTTTGTGTACAAAGAAAGTATATTTAGTGATTGTAAATTCTTTCTTAAATCCACTTCACACAGTTTTAAGTGCGGATAGAGGGACTTGAACCCCCACGAACAAAGTTCATCAGGACCTAAACCTGGCACGTCTACCAATTCCGCCATATCCGCAAAGAAATTATTTTAATTTATTTATAAGCTCATTATATAGGTATTGCACTAAAATATTCAAGGTTAAAATCTTACTTTAATTTCTAATGTTTACACAAACACAAAAGCTCATTAGCATTTCCAATAGAATCTTTAGGTGATGAAAATGAGATTAATAACAAGCTTCTTATTAATAATTTTGCTGATTACACAAAGTGGTTGTGCAACTTTAATATTAGGCACTTTGGTGACTGCTGCAACAGCCACTGCAATAACAACACAAGATAAGTCTTTAGGAAATATTATTGACGATACAACTATGGTAATAAGAATCAATAAAGGTTTCTTAAAACATGGAATATTTTCATCTGTAAAAGTTAAAGTCAGTGAAGGAAGAGTGTTGCTTATAGGTAATGTAGATACTCCTGAAAAGCAACTCACAGCAGAAAAAGTGGCTTGGCAACAAAGGGACGTGAAAGAAGTTATAAATGAAGTAAGAGTTACACCAATTAATATGAGTTCCATGCTAGGTACTACTGTGGATGGTATGATAACAGCTGAAATAAGAACAAGACTTCTTGGGAAAAGAAATATCAAATCAATTAATTATAGTGTTAACACAATCGATAGAGTTGTTTATCTGATGGGTATAGCTCAAAATAAAGCAGAATTAAAATCTGTTATATCAATTGCAAGAAAGATAAAAGGGGTGAAGCAAGTTGTAAATTATGTACGATATAGGCACAGTAAATTACGTCATTAGCAACGTAATTGTACAAATATTTATTTAAACGGTTAAATAAATTTAAGTTTTAGTGTTATGTTGCTAGCGTAGCACTAGTGTGAAAGTAAAGGTGATACTTGGTGATAACTGGAATTGCCTTTAAATAACACATTCGTAAAGAGTTTATGGTTAAGAGATGAAAAGAATAATTAACAATGTATTTGCAAGAGAGATCTTAGATAGCAGAGGCTACCCAACTGTTGAAGTAGAAATTGAGCTTTGTGATGGAGCAACAGGCAGAGCGTCTGTACCTTCTGGAGCTTCAACTGGTAAGCTGGAAGCATTGGAGCTCAGAGATAAAGACGAGAAGAGATATTGTGGCAAAGGCGTATTGAAAGCTGTTCAAGTGGTAAAGGGAGTAATATTAGATGAAATCGTTGGAATGGATGCAGAGGATCAAAATGCAATTGATGAAGTCTTAATTGGAGTAGATGGTACAAAAAATAAGTCAAAACTTGGAGCAAATGCAACCCTTGGGGTGTCTCTTGCTGTTGCAAAAGCAGCTGCAAACAGTTTCAATATGCCATTGTATAGATATTTGGGAGGAACGCAGGCGAGTATTATGCCGATGCCATTAATTAATATCATCAATGGTGGAGTTCATGCAGACAATAAACTCGATTTCCAAGAATTTATGATTATTCCAATTGGAACTAAAATCTTTAGTGAAGCAATAAGAATATCTGCAGAAGTATTTCATAATTTACGTGGTATTCTAAAAAAGAAAGGTTACAGCACAAACGTGGGAGATGAAGGTGGCTTTGCTCCAAATATTGAAAAAACTGAAGAAGCTCTTGATTTGATAATCCGAGCTATAGAATCTGCTGATTACTCTATAGCTAGTGATTTTGTACTAGGACTTGACGTTGCGTCATCTACTTTTTACGAAGATAAAGTTTATAAGTTTGAGAGTAAGGAATTAACCTCAGAGGAATTGATTGAATATTATTTCAATCTCGTAGGAAAATATCCCATAATTTCCATAGAAGATGCAATGAGTGAAGATGATTATGATGGTTGGAAATTAATTACTAAAAAATTGGGAAATAAAGTGCAATTAGTTGGTGATGATTTGTTTGTCACAAATTGCGAGTTAATAAGTAAGGGTATAGAGCAAAAAATGGCAAACACTGTGCTAATTAAACCAAATCAAATAGGAACACTGACAGAAACTTTTAGTGCAATTGAAATGGCAAAATTAAATGGGTATAGAGCTATTATTTCTCATCGCTCAGGGGAAACAGAAGATACAACAATATCTCACATAGCAGTTGCGTCAAATTGTGGACAGATAAAAACAGGATCACTATCGCGCTCTGACAGGCTTGCAAAATATAATGAGCTGATCAGAATAGAAAGTATGCTGGGAAAAAATGCTAAATATTATCGTGGATTTTTATGAGTTTTATTGATGAAGCAAAACTTTATTTAAAAGCCGGTGATGGTGGTGATGGTTGCACGAGTTTTCGTCGAGAAAAATTTGTTGAATTCGGTGGCCCAAGTGGTGGCAATGGTGGGAGAGGTGGTAGTATAATTTTTGTAAGTGACCTCAACCTCAATACTTTACTTCATCTTTGCTATCGACAACACGTTAAAGCAGAAAGTGGAAGGAATGGTGCTGGAAGAAATAGGTCAGGTTCTGCAGGGAAAGATATTGTGCTCAAAGTACCAGTTGGTACACAAATAGTTTATGAGGATGGAGACTTAATAATCGACCTTGATGAAGCAGGCGTTAAGTTTTTAATAGCACAAGGCGGTAAAGGTGGGCTTGGTAATGCTAATTTCAAATCTTCAACTAACAAAGCCCCAAGACATTTCACTTATGGTCAACCTGGAGAAGAAAAATCTGTACTATTAAAACTAAAGGTTTTATCTGATGTTGGAATCATTGGTATGCCGAACGCAGGTAAGTCAAAATTTTTGACTCGCTGCTCAAATTCAGATTCAAAAGTAGATGATTATCCATTTACTACTTTAAGACCTCATCTTGGTATTGCAAAAATAGACTATAGTAAAATTGTTATAGCAGATATTCCTGGTATCATTACTAATGCTCACATGGGGGCTGGTCTTGGATATAAATTTTTAAAACATATAAAAAGATGTAAGATTTTACTCCACTTAATTGATGTAACTCACGATGACGTTGTTTCAGCTTATAATTGTACGCGCACTGAGTTAAAGCTTTACAATAGTAGCCTTATTGAAAAAGAGGAAATTATAGTATTGAATAAATGTGATTTACTAACGAAGGAAGAAATTTTAAACAAGAAAAGTAATTTAACTCAGCATCTTGGTAAAAAAGTACTCTGTTTATCAATTGATGATGATTTACAGCCTATTTTAAGATTATTAAACACTAAATTACAAAAAATTAACCCACTAGAGAATGTAGTGTATGATCCTTTTAAGGAATAAGTAAAGTTAGCTAACTTGCTGATAAACCAAGAAATCTTTACAGGCCTAGACTTAATAGATACGAGGAGAGTTTGCTGCAATTTCTCTTCTTTCATCTTCCTTATCTTGCAAGAGTTTGTTCTTATTTTCCGAATTTATGCTGTAAAGTTCTAAGTCTTTTTTTATTTTTCCCACTTTTTCTTTAATGCCTTCAGGAATGTTATCTGCTCTTTCAGAAGATTGATGCCTTGATCCTGTGAAAGGGCCTTGTTCAATTGCCTCAGAAATAGGTAATCCTCCTAACCCGCAGTCTTATCCTATTTTTTCTTTAATTTTTACTAATCGGTACAGCATTTTTTGATTGCTTACCTCCACTTTTATTTTATTTCTATTCTGCTCATCATGGTATAATCTGACCTCTAATTCTCCTAAATTAGTATGAAATGTTAATATTATATCACCACCATCTGAAATATCAGTGTAGTTCTACAGAGCGCCCATTTGTCTAGATCATTTTTTTAAAGTAATCCGATTTTTTATAAAGTATTTATTATCTATTACAATACAGATCAGCAGGAACTTTATAATGCATGGTCTTATGTTGCCTTCTATAGTTATACAAATTAATAAAATCCTTTATTACGACATCCAAACCTCTTATGCTGCCTGGTCTATAATAATATATAGCTTCCTGCTTTAAAGTTCT
>JARBCG010000159.1 GCA_028803175.1 Wolbachia sp. | reverse complement strand
CAAATACCATAAAACTCTCTGTTTTAGAACGATTAATCTATCCTACTAAGGCAACTTAGGAAACTCTGATCAATACAGAGATTTTAGGTAAAGATGATATGAAGGTGCTATGTGACATAGTCAAATATCTTGAGGATTTGTATGATTATGATACAGAGTAATTAGAAGATTTAGAAAAAATCGCTGAACCTGCTTTAATAGAAATATTTTTTACTGCTAATCAAGGTAGATCCTTAAAAGCATTATGCATAGAAGCTCTTATAATAAAACCAACGAGTTACTCAGCTCAATCTTATTTACCAGAATAATTCTATTTAATATTCTATTATGAATTCTTGTACTATAAGGTCCATTTTCATTCCTCGTGAACCTTTAACTAAGATTATATCATTATCCTGAATAATCTTAGTTAAATCATCTTTCAATTGGTTAGAATTATCAAAATGTACACCCTTTATGTCAGTTGGTAAAAGTTTATGTAGTTTTAACATAAGCTTACCAACTGTGTAAACTTGATCTATATTATTCTCTACGATAAAATCAAGCAATTCTGTATGAAATTTTATACTTTCATCACCAAGTTCTAAAATATCACCAAGTAGCGCTATTTTTCTCTTACCAAAGCACGTACCCATAGCTTTTATTGCAGCTTTCATTGAAGCAGGATTAGCATTATAGGAATCATCAATTACACATATATGCTTCCCTTGATATGTGATCCTATGATTATTGCCCCTTCCTTTTGTTATATTGAAATTCTCAAATGCAAGTGGTAATTTTGATGAGTTAAGCCATAAGCTTTGCACAACTGCAGCAACAACAAATGCGGAGTAAGCGAAATGCTCTCCTTGAACATTTAAGTTGCAGTCTATAACCTGGTTATTATTCACTCTGATTTTTAAACTTAATCCTTCGACACCTTGGTCTGATGTTATTCCAATGCGTGACACTGGAATCCAGCCTATTTCATCATGGACATTGTTTTTGACATACACTCCTAGAATCCGTTGTCCATTACATAATTTGTAAGTATTTTTATATCTGGATCCAAGTGTCACGCACTGGGATGATAAAGATAATTTATTATTTCTCAGAAGATTCAGCAAACAAACAGTAGAGTCTTGATGTCTACCGAAACTTATCACCTTCTTATCAGCGTGTGATGATAAATAATCATAATATTCATTATCTTTATTTAATACTAAAGTACCATTGCCTTTCATACCATGAAGCACTTCTAACTTTGCTTTTGCAACTTCAAATAGTGATGAAAATTTGCAATATGTGCAGGTTCAATATTAGTAATAACCGCAATATCTAGGTTGCAAATTTCTGATAGTTCTTTTATTTCACCAACTTTACTCATTCCCATTTCAAGAATCAAATACCGACAATTTTCTGGAGCTTTGAGCACCGTTAAAGGTAACCCTATATTATTATTTAAATTGCCTTCATTTACATGAGATACACCATATTGCGATAAAACAGTGTATAGCATATCTTTTGTAGTGGTTTTTCCAACACTTCCTGTAATTGTTATAACTTTAACATTAGTAAGAACATTTCTTATATAATATGATGCAATTTTATGTAGAGCTTTTAATGTATCACCAACAACAATAAGAGGAAAACCCTGTTCCTTTTCATCACTTACTATTTCTGCAATAGCTCCTTTTAAAAATGCTTCACGAAGAAAATTATATCCGTCAAAATTCTCTCCCTTAAGTGCAATAAATAAATCACCTTTTTTTATGTTTCTTGTGTCTGTTGAAATATTTGAGCTGTGTATCCAATCATGTTGACCCACCTTTTTACCACAAGTTGCAGCAATAATGTTATTTACATTCCATTTAAACATAATCTCCAGAATAAGCTTTTTAATAATCTTCTAACTCCCATCTTGGTCTTGGTGCAAAATTCAGCGAGTCTATATAATTTTTCTGCAATCTTTCAATTCCTGCCCATCCAATCATTACTGCATTGTCTGTACATAGATTGCTGGGAGGAAAAAATATATTTAAATTCACATGCTTTCTCAATTTTTCCCTTAAGAAATTGTTTGCTGCAACTCCTCCAGTTATAATAAAATCGTGAATTTTAATATTTAAAGACTCAACCATCATAATTGCGTTATTCACCCTGTCCAATAATATATCACTAATGCATTCTTGAAATGAAGCACATATATCATATACATCTTGTTCATTCATTTCTAATTTTTTCGCCAAATTCTTTACTGCAGTTTTGACCCCAGAAAATGAAAAATCGCATCCAGAACGTTTAATCATTGCCCTTGGCAGTTTAAATCTTGATCCATTGCCCTTTTTAGCAAGCTTTTCAATCAAT
>JARBCG010000158.1 GCA_028803175.1 Wolbachia sp. | reverse complement strand
GAAAAATCGCATCCAGAACGTTTAATCATTGCCCTTGGCAGTTTAAATCTTGATCCATTGCCCTTTTTAGCAAGCTTTTCAATCAATGGTCCTCCGGGATAGCTTAAACCGAGCATCTTAGCAACCTTATCAAACGCTTCACCTAGTGAATCATCAAGTGTTTCTCCAAGTTTAATATATTTACCTACATCTTGAGCGATTAAGAATTGACAGTGACCGCCTGATATCAATAGGACTAAAAACGGAAATTTTACCTCACATATTAATCTAATGACTAATGCATGCGCCTCCAAGTGGTTAACTGCAATGAATGGCTTCCTTGCTACATGTGCAATTGCTTTAGCCATCATTGTACCAACTATTAACCCACCTATAAGTCCAGGTCCTGATGTTGCTGAAATTGCATCTAAATCACAAAAATTAAGATTAGACTTTTCCATGGCATTTTTTATTAAACCACTCAAATGATCCATATGCGCACGTGATGCTATTTCAGGTATCACTCCACCACGTGTTTTGTGCTCTGCTTGAGAAAGAATTTCATGAACAATAACTTGCTTATTACTATTTACAACTGCTACTGCAGTTTCATCACAACTTGTTTCAACAGCTAAAATAGTTTTATTAGGCATATATATTTAAGTATTACATTACTGAACATAATACTTTGAAATATTATATAAGTTAAGAAAATAAAGAAGGAAAAATTAATACTATGATGTAAAGATGAAAAAAATTTGTCATGAAATTAGCTTTTATTTTATAATTTCTGTGTTAGAATATAGCCTCTAGGTGGGGTAAGTAGCTGCTGTTATGCAAAACATAATAGAGGAAAGTCCGGGCTCCAAGAAAAAATAGTGACGGGTAACACCCGCCGGGGGTAACTCCAGTTATAGGACTACAGAAAATTACCGCCTAACGTTTTGTTAGGTAAGGGTGAAAAGGCGTGGTAAGGGCACACCATAACAATGGCAACATTGGTAGTTCAAGTAACCAACACTAGGAGCAAGATTAAATAAGAGTAGGCTTTGTGTTTTTCTCATATCTACTCGGGTAAATCGCACGAAGTAAATGGTAACATTTATTCCAGATAAATAGCTACATAAACAGAACTCGGCTTATATTTCACCTAGATGTTAAAATGATAAAAACTCATGTGTAATATAAGCCATGTAAAACTACTACATCCGAATGTGTAGACATCTCATGCATTATCCTTTACTCGCTCTGTTTGATAATCATTACTATTTTCACCTACACTGGAATCAGAATACTCTTCATCATCAATATACTCCTTTAAGACATATCCTCGGCCCCAAACAGTCTCTATATGACTTTTACCGTCATTAGCAGATTCAAGTTTTTTACGTAACTTGCACATAAACACATCAACTATCTTATTATCTGAAGGTTCATCTAAACCATTATAGAGATGATTTAAAAACATTTCTTTTGTAAGTACCGTACCTTTACGTAATGCAAGTAATTCTATCATAGAATACTCTTTATTAGTAAGATGAACAGTTTTACCTTTTACTTCAACAACTCTATGATCAAAGTTAATGTTTATGTTGCCAATCTTAATCACTGATTCAGGGTGACCCTTGGTGCGGCGTACTATAGCCTTAATTCGAGCCAATAACTCGCTTTTATGAAATGGCTTGGTTAGATAATCATCAGCACCATATCCAAGTCCCTTAGCTTTATGATTAATAGCAGACATACATGAAAGTATCAAAACAGGAACTTTGATTTTTGCATTTCTCAATCTGAGTAATATATCATACCCATCAATATCACCAGGCAGATGTATGTCTAAGATTACTAAATCATAATAATCCCCATTTGAAGAAACCATATTATTGTTATAATCCTGTGCAGACGTTACGACATCACAAAATTGTCCATCAGAACTTAAAGCATTCACAACTGCCTTTGCACTCACTGGATCATCTTCAATTAATAATATACGCATATTTAGTACCCCGTAAATAATTTATAATTTTAATAATATATATAACTAAGGAAAATAATAAATCAAAGTTTTATTAACGAATTACCAAAATTACACCTATTGATTATTAATTAACAGTAAATATACTGCTCCTAAAATCATATAAATAAGTCTAAAATATGATAAATATGTCACATACCATAATGGTAACGCTTTTTTAAATCAATGCTGAATTAAAACTATTATTCTTAAAATAACATTTAGAATAGTTAATAAATATTTAATTAATTCGTATATCGTAACATTATATTTTTTAATTTACTTATATCGTTCTCACACTATTCTAGAGTGTAAGTATACATTCTTTAGGAACACTGTGTGGCAATATCAATCTTGGGTGCTGGTGCATGGGGCACAGCAATTGCAATTTCGCTAAGTAGTAGACAAGACGTAATTCTATGGACACGCAATGAAGCTACATTTAAATCAATAAGTGAAAAAAAAGAGAATAATATATTACATGGTTGCCGCATTCCCAACAATGTATCAATAAGGTTAAACATTAAAGATGTAGTTAACACTGTAACAATAATTCTGGCTATTCCAACTCAATCTTTGCGGGAAGTATGTAAGCAGTTATGTGACTGTAAATTGCAAAAAAATATACCTATAATTATAGCTTGCAAAGGAATAGAAAACTCAACATTAAAATTACCTAGTGAAATAGTAAGAGAAATTTTGCCTAATAATCCTATCGCTATTTTTTCTGGCCCTAGTTTTGCCATAGAAGTTGCAAAAAAATTACCATATTCAACAGTTCTTGCATGCCAAGATAATAAACTAGGCTTAAAATTAATATCAGAATTACTGCAAGAAAACGTTAAGTTACATCTTAGTAATGATGTTATAGGAGTACAAATTTGTGCAGCATTAAAAAATGTTTTTGCCATAGCATGTGGAATTATTCTAGGAAAAAAACTTGGGTTTAATGCTCATGCAGCATTAATAACAAAAAGTATGAATGAAATTAAAACTTTGTACTTAGCAAAAGTAGGTAATAATGATACAAATATAGATACTTTATTCGGGCCATCGTGCTTAGGTGATTTAGTTATGACATGCACATCTTTAAATTCGAGGAACATGTCTTTTGGTTTTAAAATAGGTAATAGTGACAATAGTGGGGATATTCAACAAATTTTATCAGAAAGTAAATTAGTAATTGAGGGTGTGAGTACTGCTCAGTCTGTGTTTAATTTAGCAAAAAAATTAGGAATTAAAATGCCGATATGTGAAGCAATTTATAAGTTATTATATGAAAATGCTTCTATAGAAAGTACTGTTTCTGTTCTTATAAGTTAATTAAACTATTGGATGCACAAGTTGGTGGATTTTTGCCGGATAAAAAGGAAGGTGGTGAAGATTTATGATAGAAAAAATTGGAGCAAGATGGTATGTAACTATAGCAGCTATTTTTATAGGATTAATGATGCTTAAGTCAAATGTTGATACGAAACTAGAAAATTTTGATGGCGCCTGTTCACGGGAAACCCTAAAAACGCCAACTATGGATTGGAAGAAAACAGAAAAGCCAGGGAAATATGGTAAACCATAATATTGTAAAAAAACTAAGGATGTGCCCAAGTGAAAAAGAATAGCATAGAATTATTTTGCTTTGTAGATGATTTTTGCAAAATAGTAGATGAAAAATGTGCAGATAAATTACTACCTAAATCTAGATGCGAAAATTTTAAAGCTTTTTATCTATTTTACCTAAAATCTCTGTATGGATCAGAGTTTCCTAAACTGCCTTAGTAGGATAGATTAATCGTTCTAAAACAGAGAGTTTTATAGTATTTGGTGCTACTATTACATTGGTTCTGCGAGAAAGCAAAAATGACTGGGATTTCATACATCTGTGCAACTTTGATCACAGTTTACCACCCAAAAAGGATATCAAGTAAAAAAATATTCAAAGGACTTGCAGGACTTGGCAAAAGAGTAAAAGTCTGGTTCTTTGATTTCAAGCTGCATATAGTCATTAACGAGAGTGGATAAATTCAAAGTGTTGTGCTGAAAAAGGCAATGTAAACGACAGAAAACACATGCCAAGCTTGAAGAGAGACGTATGACAAAGAGGCCTGCCGGCCTGTTATTTGAAGATAAGTCATACATAAAGTGATACATAAAAATGGAGCTTTTTTAAGGAGCTTCTTGACAACAATTTGAACTTGTAACTCATATAAAAAAGGGAATGAAAAATGCGTTAATGCAGTTTAATGAGAAGGTTTTATTCAGAAAACGATCTATTATTGAGACAGTTTTTGATTATTTAAAAAATAAGTTTAAATTTAACATTCTTGTCATAGATCACCAATCATATTGTTTAAGGGGTAAAAAGCCCAGAATCTACTCTGCCTGCTTTGTTGGTTAATCCATGGTTGCGTTACCAAGTTTTTACTTAGACTTTTGTTATTGGCTTTCTCTCTACTTTTTCTGAATAAGGCCAATGTGGTTTTTAGTTTCAAGAATGTATACCCATTGAATCTTTCGGTAATTACTTTATACATAGTAGCTTTACCACGTCCTAGGCTCTGTAAATACTTCCTTAGTAGTTTTTTGATCACTGCTTCTACTGTCCTTGGCGGAAATCCTAAGGCTTCTATTGTATCTTTTTTACTAAATTCTTTATCTTTTAGGCCAAGTGCCAATTCCCATAACAGCAATTGTTTTTTTGACAATAAATATTCAGTATTCTCTTTTTCAAGTATATAACTTGCCTTGGTCGCTTGTGTATTCAAGCATTCAAGAAAAAATTAACCATAGGAAAATATTCTCTTTATCACTTTTTCAGCTTTTTTGTATTTTATTGAGTGCCAAGTAATAATCGAGTTTATTAGCTTCTATTATCTTCTCATGAGATACAAAAGATACAAAATTATAGACTTGTTTCAGTAACATTAAGTTTGTTATCAATCTCCTAGTTCTACCATTTCCATCTTAAAAGGGTGTATTGTCAGATACTCGAAAATAAAGTTGGCAGTAATAATAAGAGGATGATTAAATTTACTATTCAGTGCAAAATGATATCAATCAAGTAACTCTTGCATTTCCTTTTTTATAAGATAAGGTGGAGTAGGATCAAAAATAATACCGATGAAATTCTTCTGGCGCTAAAGAAGTCCATGAGTTCCACCGCCCAATTCTCTTATAAAGAGAAAGAACTCGTGAGATATTTTTCAATTTAAAAGAAAACGATAACGAAGATATATTAATGACAAGTTGATTTTAGCAGGTATTTAAAACATTTCTACTAATTTAACTACCATATTAAAGGTAAAAGTAGCATTAATTCATTGCATAATTTTAGTGGATTTAGAGGTACCAGGATGATTTTTTTGTAATGCTAGTAAGAAAACTCCATTAATGGTATCCGTTCAGCGTAGTGGCTAGGGACAGACAATAGATAGATGGTTTTGGAATTGGTTGAACCCCTTTTGTTTCCAAGTTAAGTAT
>JARBCG010000033.1 GCA_028803175.1 Wolbachia sp. | reverse complement strand
TAATTTCCGTTATTCTAGTAGGTTTTTTGCTGTTAGGTAGTAATTTGTCTGCACATTTTTCATCTACTATTTTGCAAAAATCATCTACAAGGATGAGATTATCTCATGATTTGCATCAGATATTGCAGGTTGGATGGAACTTCCAAGGTCTCAAGGTGAAAGAAATAAAATTATGGAAAAGTCTATAACAGAAGTTGCAAAAAAAATCAATAACAGGTTAGTGTGAGATGGAGCTGTAAGAAAAGTAACAGATAAGATTGATGTTCAGGATATTGTAAATACAATTGATCCAGAGCAAACTATAGAGGAGCTTATAGCAACTATTAGTAACAGAACTGCTGAGCGAATTGTTCAAGATAATCTAGAGTATACTGATAAGAATAGATTTATTAATTAGCTTATAGAGGCAGTTGGTAAAAAAAAAGAAGCAATTGTACGAGATAAAACCGATCCATCTTTACTTATTGATAAACTTTTGGGGAATAATCCTAATGTTCAACTTACTCCTCAGCAGGCAAGTGAATTTAATAAATCGTATTAGTAATCTCATGGTACAGCAGATAGCTAAGATTATGTGAAAGTGCAAAACCTAAGCAATAGTGATGTTACTCGTATTGTAAACAAAATAAATCAACTAAGTCAGAATGATCAGCAAAAAGTTGTAAAAATTCTCACTGATCAAAATAACAAGGAATTAATAGTTAAAGCGTTTGCAGAAAAATACCATGAAGTTGACGTTGAGTCTGTCATAAGAGATTTACAGAAGTTCCCACACAACAAAAAATTTTAATGTGCGCAGTAACTTAAAACGTACAGAAGAAGCTATTGAGAAAATAGAGGAGAATCAACAAAAGATTGAGCAAATAAGTCAGCAAAAAATTCGGAGTATTGAAAACGACGTTAGAAATCCTCAGGTATCTTCTTCACAAAGTGCGAATTTAGTTACGCAGCCATATATAGGTCAGCAAGGCATTAAGGAAACTCAAAAAAAAGCAGAAGCTGCAGAACAAGGTACAAAAATTCTAGAAAAGAAGTTAAAGACTTTGCAACTACTGTTCAAGTATCTTCAGAAAATGCAGAGAACTCAGCTAAAAAATCAGAAAGTTCTGCTGAATCTGCAGAAAGTATTTTGCATGGCATTTTCCAACTTAGATCAAATTTTGATAGAGAAAGTAGTGATGCAATAGAGAGAGTAAATAGAGTGAGGAGAAGAACTGAGGAATTTAGCAGTTCAGTTAAAGAATTGGAAGAAAGTTTGAAAAATGAAGCCAAAAAATCCGCTGAATTTGCTCAATAATGTGCGGAAATAGCGAGAGATTCATAGAGTAAAAAGGAGTCTTGAAACAGAAAAAGCGGTAGAGAAGAAAATTTCACAAAATTTAACAATGCACGATATATGTAGGCTTTTGGAAAAAGAAGCAAAAGGAGTTACAAATAGGGTAAAAAATGATATGAAGGCTACTTCTATGCAAACACAGCTAGAAGTTCAGGAAAGAATGCAAGAAGTTGAGCAAAATACTCAGCAAATTGCCTCTAATTCTGCAAATATACATAGAAAAGCTGTACGAAAAGCGGATGATGCAATAATCAGAGCTGAACAGGCTGTGGAAGATGCAAGTGATCAAACACAAAGTTTTGCTATTACAAAAGATTCTGCGCTTAATGAGATGAGAAAAAAAGTTATAAGTGATAAATTCTTTCCTTATGTTATAACGTTCCTCAAGAAAAAAAAGTTCAGCTAAAAATAGCCAGAAGTAACGATGATTCAGTGGAAATAAGAGTGGCAGTAGAAAGTAGAAGGTAAAAGTAAAGGTGTAATTGCTAAATTCTCTAAAATTTGGGCTATTACTTTATTGGGCAATGAGTTTTTTGAATATAAGAAATATGATACAACTTTTTCTTCTCTTCGAAATGAATTTAAATCTATAGACTTACAACAAATCAAAGTTCCAAATAAAATTAATCTTAATAGTAAATTATATTTCATTTTAAAACCAGGTAATGTTGAACCAGGTGGCTCAATCTATGCAGTTGATGTGTATGAAATTATCTCTCAGAATAAAAAAATTGGAACATTAACTGATGAGTTTTATTACTACCAGAGTAATGAAGTGCATAATTTTCCTCCCAATGACCACTATTTATCAATCAAACAAGGGTGGGAAATTACCAAGCTGAAATTAATATTGTTTATAAGGAAGGAGATAACACAAAAGTTGCATTTGGTGTTCATACTATAATAACTAGCGAATTTGATCTATTTGAATACCTTGCTGATCATAATACGTGTTTAATATAAGAATGGCTGAGGAGGGACTCGAACCCACGACCAAGAGATTATGATCCTCCTGCTCTACCAACTGAGCTACCCAGCCTAATTGAAAACTTTGTTATATATATGATCTACGTGCTTTGTATAATAAGCAAAATCAAATAATAATTCAAGTTTTTCTAGTTTTATAATTTCGAGTAAGGATTTATCTTGTTTTAATTCAGTGAGAAAATCACTGTTGTTTTGTTTCACTTTCGTAGCGCTGCTCTGTACGATTTTGTATGCTTCCTCCCTGGTTAACCCAGAGTTTACTAGTTCAAGCAATACGCGTTGTGAAAAAATAAGACCTTTTGAAGAGTCTAAGTTTTTTGCAATATTTTCTTTATTGATAACAAGCTTATCTACCAAGTCTGTGAGTCGAACTAGGGCAAAATCCATTGCTATGCAAGCATCAGGAGTAATACATCTTTCAACAGATGAGTGAGATATATCTCGCTCATGCCATAATGCCACATTTGCTAGCGCAGGAAATACATAACTACGTATTAAGCGTGATAGTCCTGTTAAATTTTCACTTAGGATTGGGTTACACTTGTGTGGCATTGCAGAACTTCCCTTTTGTCCTGTAGAAAAATATTCAGAAACTTCATTGACTTCTGTTCTTTGTAAGTGACGAATTTCAACTGCAACATTCTCTATCGAACTTGCAATAATTCCTAAAACTGAAAAAAACATAGCGTGCCTATCACGAGGTATGACTTGGGATGATATAGTTTCAGGGGTAAGCCCCATTTCTTTTGCTATACATTCTTCAACAGACGGATCTATATTTGCAAAATTACCAACTGCACCTGATATTTTACAAGTTGATATTTCTTTCTTTGTATCAATTAGTCTCTGATAGTTACGCTTGAATTCGGCATAAAACCTAGCAAATTTTAGCCCAAGTATTGTTGGTTCTGCGTGCATTCCATGACTACGTCCAACACACACAATATCCTTATTGTCCTCAGCTTTCTTTTTTAGTGCTATAAGTAAGTTCTCTAAGTTCTTCAGCAAGATATCGCATGACTCTTTCATCTGAACTGCAAGGCACGTATCCAAAACATCAGAACTTGTCATCCCATAGTGAAGGTAACGAATATCAATGCCCACCTGTTCAGCGATATAGGTAAGAAATGCTATGACGTCATGTTTAACGATAGATTCAATTTCATTAATACGCTCAACATTAAAGTCAATAGTACCAGAAAGTTTCTCAGCAACATCGTCTGGAATCATTCCTAATTTTGCTTGAGCTTCGCATGCTAACTTTTCTATTTTAAGCCATATACTGAACTTATTACTTTCTTCCCAGATGGAAGAGATTTCTATACGACTATAACGAGGGATCATTAGTGATTTCCGACTTATTCTTATATATATATTTTTTCTGGATCTGAGTAGTCAAGCACTGAAATGACATCCACGTTGTGGAAGATATTTCTTTATAACTATAACAGAGAATCATCTCTATCTATCTCCATAGCTAAACGATATAAAATTCAACCACCGATGTCATTAGTAATTTCATCTTGACACAAACTTTATATTCCTAAAATTTGGCACTTATTGCATACTTTTTAAGTAATAAATATAGCAACTTTTATATATGGACTACAGTGCAAGATACTCTAGCTACTTCCAAAAATCACAACATTTATACAGCTGTACATCACACACTGGAATAGCAACAATCTTTGACTTAAACTAAAGATACTCATACTCTTCATTTGTATCTTCTATACCTTCTCCTCGTCTTGCTGCATCACTTTCTTGCCCCTGCAATTTACGACCTTGTAGTTTTACTTGCCTTAATTCATTCGCATCTGTTTCTGACCTCACAACATGCACAGCAACTGGCACTATTACCTCGCTATGGAATTCTATGTTTACCTGATATTCACCTAGATTTTTTATCTTGACTCCATTAAAGGATATATTGCGATGATCTACTTCACATTCCTGTGATAAAGCCTTTGCTATTTCTCGTGTTGTCACAGAACCAAAAATCTTTCCATCTTCTGAAGCTTGTTTTATCAATATTACAAACTTACCAATGAGAGACAAAGACAACTCTTTTGCTAAATTCAATTTTTTTATACTCTCTTTCTCTAAAACGGAACGCTGATCCTCTAGTTTCTCTACATTTTCCTTAGTAGCTCTCTCTGCTTTTTTTTGTGGAAAAAGAAAATTACGTGCATAGCCCGGCTTTACTTTTACAACCTCACCAAACTTACCTAAAGTCCTTATATTTTCCTTTAAAATTATTAACATAAATTACCTAAGCTTTTTTAGTACAATAAGGAAAAAGCGCCAGGAAACGTGCTCTTATTATTGCAACGCGCAGCTCCCTTTGTTTTTTTGCACACACTCCAGTTAATCTTCGTGGCAATATTCTACCATAATCAGAGGTATACCTGGTTAATAAATCTCTATTTTTATAGTCTATCTCCCCGTCCGTAGATTCTGCAAGAGGGCAGACCTTAGAACGCCTAAAACCAGTTTTATTATTTACAGAGAAGTAAGAATTATTGAAATTATTTCGTCTTTTCATCATACACCTTGCTCCTCATTTTGTTTATTCATCATATAAGACTTGCCTTCAAAAAATTTATCAACTTGTATAGACAAGTAACGGACAACATTCTCATTAAGTTTCACCTTACGTACAAATTCATCCATGATACTAGGAGTAGAACTTACACATAAGATACAATAATGACCACTTTTCATCTTATTTATTGGATATGCAAAATCTAAAAGACCCCAATGCTCATATTTTATCAGCCCTGATGCTTCAATATTTCTCAGAAGCTTGCTCAGTGTTTTACTTGATTGAGCAGTATTATCTATTCCAAAATCTTTTAAAATACCTTGCAAGCCCTTTTCCACATGTTCTAAAACAATCCCTTTCAAAGCATTTACTGTGTTGTGAATAAATGCGCTTCTAGTCGATCGTTCGTTAATTTTTGGAAGCTTTATTAGCTCTTGTGTCATTCCAATTTTTTTTAAAGCATCCCGTAATTCTTTATCAATTTTTAACTTTACTTCTTTCAAATTTGAAAAGTCTTCTTCTAATTCAGCCCATAGGCTTTTTATAACCTTCTCCAGGATGTTAGAATAAACTACTAACTCCTCTTGAGTTTTTTTAGAGTATGTCTCCAACTCTTGTTTCGTAAGTTTATCGTTTACTTTTTCAATAAAGCTTTTAACCTCTTGAAAAATAACTTCTGCCTTAATATTTTTTAATAAAACAGCTAGCTCTTGCACCATCCCTTCCACTTCTTGCTGTAACAATCCCTGCTGCGCTATAAAAGCAAATTCATAAAGATTCACTACTTCTTCCTTTAGTATCGATTAGATACCTTATTATATAAGGCTTTTTTATATAAGCAAGTCATTTGTATTAATTTCTATGTCTTTAATCCAACTGAAGTTAGATATTGTATGGATAATGTGAAGAGTAACTAAATACGTACTCGGTAATAAGACACTCACTTTATGCTTCTCAAGAATAAGCTTCAGTAATACTTTAGTTCTTCCTTCACTTTTCAATATTGAATGTAATTCCTTAGCAATTTCTTGTTGATCAACATAGTCAATAGTTAAAACTAATCCTCTTATTGCAGCAGTAACTTTCTCCGTAAATTCAGATATGTCTTTACCTACCAGCCTTGTTGTATTTTCTAAAGTTTCAAGATCAATTATCACAAATGCTCCAGGAGAGAATAGGTCTCTTTTTTCTTCTATTATTTCGTTGTTATAAAATGCTATTTCAGAAATATTATAAGGATCAGAAAGTGTTATGATAATAAATCTTCCACGTTCTGAAGTTCTCATACGCACGTTCAATATTACACCTGCAGTTTTTGTTGTTTTACTTTGACCAATAAAACCAATGTTTAACTTATCTAAAAAGGCTGTAAATTTTTTGAGCGGATGATTAGTTAAATAAAATCCTAATGAAAATAATTCATGCTCTAATTTTTCTTCTTCATCAAAATCTTCCACACTCACCAATTTTGGTTTTAAAACGTTAAGGTTACCAAATAAAGTAGACTGACTGGATTCTCTCTCTTTCTTATTTTTGTTTGCAAAATAAATTAATGTATCCATTGATTCATATAGTTGTTTTCTGTTCTTATGCACACTATAACAAGCTCCAGATTTTATCATGCTTTCCAGTGCTCTTTTGTTGATAATATGACATGAATTTTGAATAAATTCCCATATGTCTCTTGAACGTACACCCACTATTCCTTGTGCTATAGAAAAACCAACATTTCGCAAAGCAGCAATACCGTAACGTACGCATTTACCTTCTATGGAGAATTCAGCCAGAGATTTGTTTATATCAGGTGGGAGAACGGTGACGCCACTAAACTTTGCTGCATGATAAAATAAATTCAGTTTGTCTCGATCATCAATGTTCAAATTCATCAGTGCTGTGAAAAACTCTAGTGGATAGTTAGCCTTCAAGTAAGCTGTTTGGTAAGATATTATCGCATACGCAGCGGCATGAGACTTATTGAATCCATAACCAGCAAATTTTGCTACTAGGTAAAAGATATAGCTTGCTCTGTCATAATCAACACCATTTTTCATGGCACCATTCACAAAAAGCTCACGCTGCTTATCCATTTCCGCTTTGATTTTCTTACCCATAGCACGTCTCAGTAGATCTGCTTCTGCTAAGCTATATCCAGAAAGAATACGCGCTATTTCCATTACCTGTTCTTGATAGATTATTACCCCGAACGTTTCCTTAAGAACCCTTTCAAGCAATGGGTGAATGTAATCTGGCTTTTCAAGACCATGTTTTCTTGCAATATAAGTTGGAATATTATCCATCGGACCTGGCCGATAAAGGGAAATCAAAGCGATTATATCTTCAATGCAGTCTGGTTTTAGTTTGATCAAAGCTTCTCTCATTCCTGAACTTTCAAGCTGGAACACTCCGATAGAATCTCCACGTGAAAGCATCTCATAGGTTTTCTGATCATTCAAAGGTACTGAAGAAATATCAATCTTTTCCACATCACGATTAATTAAACGACATACATGATCTATTAGTGTGAGCGTACCAAGTCCAAGAAAGTCAAATTTTATAAGTCCTGCCTTTTCTACATATTTCATACTATATTGAGTGATTGGCAAAGCTGAGTTTGGATCATAGTATACAGGAACAAAGTTTTCTAACTTTTGATCGCATATTACAATTCCAGCTGCATGTGTTGAAACATGCCGATATATACCTTCAAGTTTTAGTGATATATCAAGGAGTTTTGCAATTACTTCATCGCTATTACGCTCCTTCTGTAAGTTTTGATCGAGTTCAATTGCTTGTGATAGAGTTACAGGATTCACTGGATTAAACGGAACCATTTTTGATATTTTGTCAACCTGAGAATAAGGCATCTGCAGCACTCTACCGACATCACGCAATACCGCCCTTGCTTGTAACTTACCAAAAGTAATTATTTGAGCAACATAACCGTATTTTTTTTGAATATAATCAATAACTTGGTCTCTTTTTTCTTGACAAAAATCTATATCAAAGTCAGGCATTGATATACGCTCAGGGTTTAGGAATCTTTCAAATATTAGACCGAATTTTATGGGGTCAAGGTCTGTAATTTGTAAGCTCCAAGCAACAATTGACCCGGCACCAGAACCACGACCTGGACCAACTGGAATGCCATTTACTTTGCTCCAGCGAATGAAATCAGAAACTATAAGAAAATAGCCAGAATAGTTCATTGAAGTTATTACACTGAGTTCATAATCTAACCGTTCGTAGTATTGCTTAAGGTCTATATCACTGGTGTCATTCCAGCGCGTGACGCTGGAGTCTGCCTGGATCCCAGTGTCATCTACTCTGGTGACGGAGGAAGATTTTGCAATACGAAACTCTAGTCCTACAGTTGCTTGTTCCCTCAATTCTTCATTCTCAGTTTTCCCTTCTCTACAAGGAAATTTAGGCAAAATAGGCTGCCTGCTCTTTGGCATGTAAGAACATCGTTGTGCTATTACCAAAGTATTGTGAATTGCCTCTGGAATATCACTAAATAGCATCTCCATTTCTTTTATAGATTTAAAATAGTGCTCAGTGGTCAATTTTTTTCTGTTGCTATCAACAGCGTAACTTCCTTCGGATATGCAAGTTAATATATCGTAAGACTCGTAATCTGATCTGTTGGGAAAAAATACATCATTTGTTGTAACAAGTGGAATATTATACTGATAAGCAAAGTCTATTAAAGTTTCTTCCAGTTCTAGTCCTTTACTTAGTCCATGACGCTGCAATTCAATGTATAAACGGTCGCTAAATTCTGAGATTAATCTACTAATCTTTTCCCTGTCTTGCATTAATAATAGCTGTACTAATATTCCATCATATCCACCAGTTAAAACGATTAAACCTGTGTTTAAATTCAATAATTCATCAAAGTCAATATAAGGGATATCGCTATTATTCTTACGCTTTTTGAAGGACTCACTCGCTAAACTAACTAAGTTAGTATACCCTTGTTCATCCTTTGCAAGTAATAATATAGGCAAATTTTGCTCTGAATGCTTGACTATGATGTTACACCCTATTATTGGCTGTATTCCACTCTGCGCAGCATATTCTGCAAACTCAAGCGAGCCGAATAAATTACCTGAATCAGTAATTGCAACAGCTGGCATTTTATTTTGCAGGCAAAGACCGATCAACTCTTCAATTTTTACAGAGCTTTCAAGCAGCGAATAAACACTATGAACACGCAAGTGTATGAACATAAGGAACTTTAAAATAGATTATATGAGAGTAGCATTAATTTGTCTATGAAGACATAGTTTTGTGATAAAGTAACTAAATAAATTACATAATATACTAAAGAATAAATTATTCTTTTGACAAGATATATTATGTATTATAATATTAAATTATATTATTAATATTATAATTATTATACCTAAGTATGAGATAGCAGAATTAACATACTAAGAACAAGTAAGGAATTATTTTAGTTAAGCGCTAGAAGAAGAAAATCTTTATTGGTTAGACGGGTTAATCAATGGATTATTTAAATCTTATGAAAAGATGCCAAAAAGAAAGAAAAGTGGAAACTGCAGTAATGCTTGCAGCAAAACATTGTAGAGCAAGTATTTTAAACACCAACTATGGATTAGAGGAAGGTAAAAAAGCCAGGGAAATATGGTAAACTACAATATTGTAAAAAAACTAAGGAGGTACCATAGAGGAAAAGAATAGCATAGAATTATTTTGCTTTGTAGATGATTTTTGTAAAACAGTAGATGAAAAATGTGAAAGCAAATTACTACCTAATAGCAAAAAACCTACAAGAATACTAGAAATTACTCATTCTGAAGCCATTACTATAATACTGTTTTATAAAGCTTTTTATCTATTTTAC
>JARBCG010000157.1 GCA_028803175.1 Wolbachia sp. | reverse complement strand
TAGATCACCAATTAATTTTTTGGTACATATTATATCTACCCTCGTTTCATATCTGTCTGCTTTATTGGTTAATCCATAATTGGCGTTCTCAAAGGAATCAGAAGTTACTAAATTTATTAATATTTATAACCAATGCTCCAGAAAGTAAAATTAATGCTGAGCTGGTATTAGCAATTTACCAAGTAAGATGGCGAATTGAACTATTGTTTAAGTTGTATAAAAGCCATGCCAGAGTTGATGCTCTTAAAGGAAAGCTGTATAGAGTATTATGTGCACTGTATGCTAAATTATGTACAAAGATTTTCTAGGAAAAACTTACTATAGCTTGGTCACAATTCTCTCTAAAAGACAGGTATAGAAAAATTAGGATATCCACCTTAAACTCTCTACGTTCCATAACTTGACTAGTATGGTTTATTTAATACTCCCCAAAAAATCTCTAATTTGTAGCACTTATACCCAATAATTCTTTTTTAATTTGATTTTCAATTGTCTCAATTATCTCAGGATCAAGCTTTTTTATCAAGTAGTCATCAATAGTTTTTATACTGCTTGGATCTTCTATAACCTTTCCAACAGCATCATTTACTTTGCTTTCATCAATATCATTCATCTTAGGCCTAATCTCCACGTAACCAGGGGAGCCTTTACTATAATTTTCACAACTACCACTTTTGTTAATGCAACCACCTGCACCATATATTTGATTTGTGTTGCTTATGTCACATACACTAACTTTTTTGTACTTAATTTCACCATTTTCTATGTATGCTATCCTATTATCTTCAGTAGATTTGAATTCATTTCCTTTTATAATTTTTTCTTCGATTAACTTCAAGTTACCTACGAAGTTTTCTACGTGAACCTTTGTTTCTTTTTCCTCCAAGTCTTGTGTTTTAACACCCCCACCTGCAACTGTAATCAATTTCCTGCAGTTTTGTTTTTGTGAATCACATATTTTTATTATAGTTGGTCCTCCATTTTTATCTGACTTCTCTATCCCTCTGTTACTACCTCCATCTGTAACTTCAGCTTGAATTATTAAAGGATAATCAGGATCAATTTTCAATTTAGCTTTAATATAATCTCCAGGCATTCCTGGTCTATTTTCCGTAGAAAGAGCTTTATCTTTTATATGGCCTGCTTCACCACCTCCCCACGCTTCTATTTCAACATAATCATATTTTGACAGATCATTTGTATACTTGCTTCCCGTACCTTGAATTTCATAAGATTTTTTACTATCTTTTTCAAACTTTAGTTTCTTCTTTTTCAACTGTTTCTTTATTAGGTTTTGCAATTTTTCTATTAAACCTGATAAGTCAAATCTACACAATTTATCAGCATAGAAAACTTCTGTTCTGTCTGCTTTAGTTGGTACTTCTTGTTCAATTGTACCATCTGATTTTTGTGAAATTTGTAAGTAAAAAGGCTTATTATCCCTTTTATCTATATATTGTGTTGAACGACTGCATTCATCCTTATTAAAGCAAACACAGCCATCATCCCCATGCTTGCATCCTGAATCCTTATATTCCATATTTGTTAATTTATATACTATTTTGCATTTATAGCAGTCTTTTTTTTCATCTAATTCAGTATCCTTATCCACAACACAATGATTTCTGTCTTTGTTGTCTTCAGGAATAGAAATATATTCTCGCTTATCAAACACTATTTCATCTAGTTCTTGTTGAGATTTTGTGAGAATATCAACTGTGTTATTGCATGGATAATAATAAGGTTGCTTGGATTCTTTTGAGTAAACGGTTATATATTGAACATATCTTGCACCCATTGATTTCAGTGGTACGATTTCTCTTTCTTCTCCTTCTTTTTTTCTTTCAAGGAAGAACTCTTCCGGTTCTGGTTGCCAACCAGAAAGGCAAAGCATTTTACTATTTGCATTTTCGTATCTCACGTCTATTTTTGATTGCCCTGTGTTGTCAAATCCACACTTTTTTGCTTTTTCTTCACTAAAGTCTTTAAGTTCGAAAGAAATCTGACTATCAGTACACCCTACTTGGATATTAGGAACATAATTATATTTTTCCAAAATTTTAAATTGAGAATTATTTTTTAATATTTCTTTTAGAGTATTGTCAATTTTTCTTCTACTATCATTACTATCAGTTATTTTGTTCACTATTTTTGGCCTTACTACTGCTAGAGATAATGGGCCAACTTCTGTCTTATAGTTATTAATATCAAAAGTACAAAAACCACTACTATAAATCCCATGTGCTTTGCTACAGGTGTCTTTGTTCATCTGAATTTTAATTGCTAATGTGTTGCCATTTTTTATCTCTACTATTTCAGGTTGTGGAGTATGCGGAGCCGGAAAACAGCGAGTAAATTGTAAGTTTTTATTTTCATCTATGCCTTGAGTTCCATGATACTCAGCACAGAGATTATCTTTTTCTCTATAAGTTTTAAAATAATGTGTAGCATCATCTTCATCTTTAATATGGTGATGTTCCTTAGCTTTATCTTTTCCATATTCTTTAGGAAAGCCTAACTTTATTCCAGTTTCTTGTTCTTCTGTTCCTTCCTCTTTTTCTCCTTTTAGGCCACCAATTATTACCTTAACCTTTGGATTAAAATAATCATTCTTTTCATTTGTTATAGGCACAACTCTAACTTGTTGAGGTGACATCTTGAGTTGGTCACAAAATGGAGGAGGGCCAGGTGCAAGCGGAATAGGAGCACATTTTATTTTTGTTTGATAGCAAGTATCACAAACATTAGCTATGATTCCAGGACGAAAAATATTTCCTATTGTTTTTTCTAATTGAGCAGACCACTTGGAAGCATTATCCAAACAGGCGCTCTTTTGACTACAAGCACATATTTTAGGGGATTTGGCAAATTTCTTTTTTTCTTCATCAGTTACACCTTTTGCCCATTCCCATTCAAGACCTTGTGCCATTTCTCCAGTTAACTTTTCAGCTCCTTCCCAATCGATAAAAACTGCTGTAGAAATTCCAGCTCCACTGCCCTGCATTCCATATATTTTCTGACAAGATGTGCCACTATATAATTCATGACAATTATTTTCCTCATAGTCACACACTTTAACTTTTGGATTAAAATAACCATCAACACCTTGATCTTTTATTGCAAGTACACTAATATATTTATACAATTTTTCATCAACACTGAAATTTCCAGCAAAGCCAAGACTTACAATTCCCAAGAAACCTTCTAAAGCTTTTTTACCTCCGGCTTCCAACTCAGTATGCCTTCGCACAAAACTAGGGCATTCGGCATGCCCTTGATATGAAAGACCAAATATTAAAAGGAATATCAATAGAAAATTAAGCTTTACATCTCTCATAAAACGCTGGTAACCAAACATTTACTTCTTCTCCTTTTTCTTTCATTGATTCATACATATGTTTTATAGTTTCTTTATTAGCTGAAAGTACATGTATTTCTTGCATATTTTTTAAATCTAAATTTAAAGTTACTAATCCTTTATATTGCTTTATTAAAAATAAACCTTCCTGTGTTGGAGTTTGCAAGATTATGTTCAATTCCTCCTTAGATAAAGAAAATGCCTTCATATATAATCTATTTGCATTAACATTAGGCATTAAAATTCTTGTGTCTACATGCTTATCTAAATACTGTGTAAATTTGCTTGCAAATGCTAAGTTTAAGTTCTCTGTGCTGAGAATTACTACAACATTTAACTCCGTCATCCTTTTTATCCAGTTATCAAATTCTTTCTCTGTAGAAAAAATATTACTTATTTCCCATGCCTCATCGAGAACTAATATTGTCGGTGAACCATCGCATTTTGCCTCGAAAGAGTACAAAAAATAGTAAAGTATCACGGACATACATTCTTTTTGCTTTGTTAGATTTGCGGTATTGATAGATATAATTTTTGTTTCCCAGTCAATATCTGATTCATTACCATCTTGAAACAAATAGGAGAACTCTCCGTCGTCACACCATTTATTTATGTTTCCTCCTAAGAGACTGAGCACTTCAGAGATTTGTGAAATGGAACGAGATCCTCTTGGTATTGCAAATATAGAGTCCACAATTTTTTTTATTTTTTCTCCTATTTCTGCTGATGCGTCAACTACCATTCTCTTGATCAACTCAAGTAACATATTGCGATTAGCAATATTGTCTTCAATATTTAATGGGTTAAATTTCAGGCTTTTATCTTTGTATTTTGGATCAATTATGTAGTACTTACCACTCGCTGCTTTGGTAAAAATTATTGATTTTCCGGTGTTGTCTAATATTACAATTCTTGGGTTAAATTTTCTTGATTCTGACAATAGAAAATTAATGAGTGAAGTTCTGCCTGAATTTGGAGATCCAAGTATTGTAGTATGACCATTGTTTTTTTTTCCATGAAAATTAAAGAAGTAAGGATTCCCTTTTTTTGAGAAGAAGACTGTTACCGCTTCTTTCCATCTTCCACCTTTTAATGTTCCTGATGTAAAATCATGTAACATAGCAAAACCACAAGCATATTTTGTTAAAATGTTTTTTGTCTGTGTGATAAAGGTAAAATTGCCAGGAAGCTGTGCCCAAAAATGATTTTCCATATGCAAATCAGTTCTAAACATCATTAGTCCAATTAATGCCATTGTAGATGATAAATTGCTAATATTCTCAGCTAATTTATTTCTATCGTCTGCGAATATTGTGAAAATGATTTTTTGTTGGCAAAAATCTATACCAGGAGTTTTTTCAAATTTTATTACTTCTTCTATTCCTGAGTTTTTAATTAAATTATTATCCTCACTAATTTGTAATATATTAATCTGCTTTTTTAATTCTTTTACTGCCTTATTATTACTAGTAAATATCATTATTTCTGTGATAATAAGCTCAGAGTCAAGCTGTAGACATCTGTCTACATTACTTAATACAATTTCCCGATATTCCTTTATACTAAAAATAGAACCAAATTTCTGTTTATCTTCAAATATTGTTTGAAATGTGTTAAAACCAAAAGCTATTTTAAAATTTCTAATGTATTGTGACAGGTCTTTTTCAGATATTGGATAGTCTTTGTGTGTCAATGTCACAATATAATGGAGAAATTCTATCACTTCAGAGAATATTTTGCCATTGTGAGATCTTAAACCTAATTTTTTAGCTCCAAAAGGTTTTAGATCACTTATAATTAGATTAGTTGTGTTTTGTAGTTCTTGATATTTTTTTTGTAAGGATAGTTTGTGTTTATCTTTTATGTAATTAAAAAGTAGCGAATTATTAATATGCTCATCAAAATTATTATGCAATATTACTACATATAGTTCATTGGTATATTGCAATTTACTATTGGTTAATTTGTTAAACCATGTTGAGTGCAGCTGGTCAGAAAAATCTTTAGTTTTATTCCATTGCAAATTAAGTTTATTATGCTTTCTGACAGTATGAATCCAAACAGTAAAATATGGACTATTAATATTTTTTGATATGCTTTTTCTAATTTCAGTTCTTAGATCACTATAGTTATTTGCAGAAGAGTAATCCTCTAACTTGATTATTTGTAATAATTCTCCCTGCTTTGTGAGTATGGTTTCTCCATCATAATGGCAAGCATACGGCACAAAATCTAAGTCAATTTTTTCTATCGATGCTGAATTATTTTTTTTTTCTAGCTTATAATTAATTGTTGGTACTTTTAGTTGCATATAATATATATGTGGTCATGTGCATCTAATAAAGATGATTAAAAAATATAAAAATACTATAAATAATACTTAACCTTCTGTGCTATCTTCCTTTAACTCTTGGACTTTAGGTTTCAAATCTATATTTTTTATAAAATCAAATTTGTCTTTAAAATAATCCATAACTTTTGCTGGACTGCCAAACATCATGACTAATATACCAAACACTATCATGAAAAGAATAAGGACCCTAAATACTATTGCAAACACCACTACAGCTATGAATAACCCTACAATTGTTAAAGGGCTCAAATTTCCTATAGTGTCTTTGATTGAAAACGAAGAAGTAAAATTTCTTACCGCCTCTTGTGTATCACTCCATTCATTACCTGCTGAGCTTGCATCACTATGGTATGACACAAAAATAAAACTTAAGAGTAATATAACTGTCCAAATTTTATTCAATTGAATAAACATCAACCAAACACCTTTTTAAATGTAACTAATTATAACAATTTTTATATCAATAGACAACATTTGAATTTTTTTGTATATCACAAGTGACTTATATTTAAGTTTTTACCATTGTTTTCCATTATTGAAAGTCTTTAGTTCAGTAGGTGCTAATTTACTTGAAAGAATTAAGTACCATTCAGTTGCAACTGACATAGCTATAATAGCACACACTGCTCCTATAGCATATAGTGACACTATCACTGCTGTTGATGATGTCGAAAGAACATGGTTTGCTTTTTTTACTGACATAAAATACATGCTTGCTGCAGCAAAGCATGTTCTTGTTCCTATTGTACAAACTTCTTTAATTGTGGCATAGAATTGTCTATTATTTTGTTGTTTTCTAGGTGTAATATTTTTACTACTATCTCCGTTGTTCGGGATTTTTTCCTGCAAGAGCGGTCTCTTTGTCTTTTTTTCTTCCTTGGTTCAAGCATCAAGTGCTTGGATGACACCAAGTGTTGGTTCTTCTTTTCCGGCTGATTCTAATTTGGGCTCTTCACTATCTAGTTTTAATTCCTCTTCGCCAGACTTTTCTAAGTGCTGTTCTGTTTCCTTAACTTGTTCTTGGTATTCTGGCAAATCATCTGTCATTCCAGTGCTTGATACTGGAATCTGTATTTTTTCTTTCTGGATTACGACGTCAGCCTATTGTGTAATACCCGAGCTGGATTTCCTTTTAGGAGGTCTTAGTTCACATGGTACTTTACTTGATTCAGATCCACTGTCTGAGCTATCATGTGATTTCCTTAGTGATTTCTGCAAGTTCTGCTGCAAGCTTTGTCTGTAGTAGAAGAGCAGCTTCGTCATTAGGGCCAAATGTGAGGGTAGAAATTTCCTCAGGCGGAATACTTGTAATTGAAGATAGACTACCACTTCTATTACCTATTAGTGATTCCAAACCTTCTGCATACAGGCTAGATGAGCCTACATCACTATCTTCTTCATCACTAATATCTGACTTCCTTTTTTTCTAGGTTTTCTTCTGAAACTGCTTCTTGTGATATTATTTTTTCTGTTTGTACATTACTAATTTTTTCTTTAGCACTTAATATTGAGCTTAAATTGCTACTACTAATTGATGGTCCAAATGAAGCATTTGCGTCAGGCCAAACCAGGTTTGTTCCTTGTCTGACTCTGGAGAATAAGAAGTGATTATATTAATCTCTTTTGAATCGGTAAGTAAATTTGGACAAGGTTGTTGCTCTTCATTAGTTTTATTTGTATTTTCACCATCAATTGGATGTTTCTGTTGTATTGGACCATCGTCTCAATCGGAATAAGATTATTCAGTATCAGAAAATGAATCCGTACAAGGTTGAAAAAATATGACTTTTTTTGCATTAGATACAGTTCCTCTAGGAAACTTTTTTGCCAATGCTGCCATGCGTAATTCCAAGGCTCTATTACTGCCATTGTACAGACTCATATGTGCATTTGCATCTCTGGCAGAATTTCAGAAAGTTGCCTGTACTTCCCAGTGGTTCCTTTCTTCTCACCATCAACAACTT
The DNA here is from genome assembly GCA_028803175.1 of Wolbachia sp. Lineage (GTDB taxonomy): Bacteria > Pseudomonadota > Alphaproteobacteria > Rickettsiales > Anaplasmataceae > Wolbachia. Next base: position 924 of record JARBCG010000157.1, on the reverse strand, counting down.
CTTTAGCACCTCTACCCATTCTTTCACTTCTTTTCATACACAGAACCTAAACCTACTCTTTAAATATTAAAATTTTAATAAAACTAATTTTAATATAAAGTACTTATTGCAATAAATCAATAATTTTAATTAAAATTAGCATAGTAGTTTTCAAAGATATCCATTAGACCTTGCACACTGCCTATTTTATTAATTTTAAATTAAAAATACCATTAATAATGTTGGGTTTTTCACCTATTTAATGTAGTTTTGACTCAAAAAATTTTTGTAGTGCATATATCTAAAAATATATATTTATCAGCAAATAATATAAAAAAATATATTAATTTATATGTTTTATTAAGGAGAAGTTATGTTAGACCTTTTAAAGAACGCTGATAACGATAGTCATGATAAAAAAATATTGTACCTGTATTAAGTACTGTATTAGCTACATTAGCTGTAGCAACAGCAATAACAGCAATGTTTATTAGTCCAACACTGTTTTGTCTAATAGGTGCTGTATCTACACCAGTGCTTTTAGGTTTTCTTGTAGTTTTGCACTTGTATTTATGAATGCAGCACAACAAATATCTAATAATAGAGCAGCTGAGAATACTAGGGAAAAAGCTGAAAGAGCTAAAGGCGTAAACGATGAAAATGCAGGCTTTACTGTTCTTGTTGGTGATTTGCTTAAAAGTGATAAAATTATTGAAGAGGAGATAATGGCAGTGAGCAATTGAAACTAAACCTCTCAGTTGTTGATTACAATGTATTAGTAGACAACAAAAGTAGTGTAGGCAGTGTAACTATGAGTATATTATTAGAAAATAAGCAAGAGGTTCGAGTTACATTCCTAACGCCAATTATGGATTAACCAATAAAGCAGACAGATATGAAACGAGGGTAGATATAATATGTACCAAAAAATTAATTGGTGATCTA
>JARBCG010000156.1 GCA_028803175.1 Wolbachia sp. | reverse complement strand
GTACTTAGTACAGAACACTAAATGGTACTTTAAATTAAACGTACTGTGAGAGCTATGTTTGTAATCCATACTAAACCATACTAAAGTGTCTGCATTAAAAGGCGAGTATGGTGTTAACTCACCCACCTCACTACATAAAGTCAATGGTTAAATGTAAGGTTTCGGTTATACTTTACTTTTATAAGATGTGCTCTTAAATTATGCTAAAAATCGTCATAGTAGGCCTACCAAATGCCGGTAAATCAACCCTTTTTAACAGATTAGTAGGAAGAAAAGCGGCAGTAGTAAGCAATATTCCAGGAGTAACAAGGGACAGAAGAGAAGGAATAGGCAGAATTAGTGATCTAGAGTTTAGAATTATAGATACAGGAGGTTGGAATGACCAAACCAACTTTTCACTGCAAGTTATTGAGCAAATAGAATTTTCTCTATCTAATTCAAACATAATTTTCTTTCTTGTTGATGCAAAAGAGCAAAACGATCAGAACAAAGAATTTGCAAAATGGCTAAAAAGAAAAACGAATAAGCCTGTAATACTAATAGCAAATAAATGTGAAAGCCACAGATCTGAAAATGTTGATTATTTGCAATTTCTTAATTTCATAGGCCCAGTATATATTTCTGCTGAACATAATCTTGGCATGATTGATCTCTACGATTCGTTGACCAACACTATTAAAGATTCTGGTGAAGATAACGAATTAAATGATTGTAAATCAGGTAAATTAAGAGTCTCTATAATTGGCCGTCCAAATGTTGGAAAGTCAACTTTTTTAAATAGCTTACTTACAGAAAACAGAGTCATAGCAAGCTCAGAGCCTGGAACAACACGTGATTCTATCGATATTGTATACGATCATAAAGGAGAGCTAATTACTCTAATTGACACTGCAGGAATTCGCAGGAAGGCAAGTGTTACTGATAATTTAGAATCAAGATTTATTGAAAAAAGCATGGAATCAATAAAACGCTCTCATGTTGTGGTTTTGATGCTGGACTCCCTGCTTGGTATTGAACAGCAGGATTTATCAATTGGAGAAGCTGCTATAAAAGTGGGTAAAGGTATAATTGTTGTTTTAAATAAATGGGACTTAATAAATAAAGATGACAGGAGTAAATTAATAAAGTTTGTGAAACAACAAGAAGTAACCAGGTTATTTTTAGAAGTGCCAACCATAACAGTTTCTGCACTTAAGGGTATGCGATGCAGTGATGTAATAGGTAAGTGCCTTGAAATAAATGAATTTTTAAACAAAAAGATTAGCACAGCAAAATTAAATAAATGGCTTATGGAGGCTGTAGAAAAACATTCTCACCCACTCGTAAAAGGCAGAGTTATTAAAATGAAATATATTGCTCAAATTGGCACTACTCCCCCAGCTTTTTTCTTGATGTGTAATGTACCTGAAAGTGTTGATGAAAGTTATCAACGTTATTTAATTAATGATCTGAGAAAAAATTTCTTTATAGATGGTGTACCAGTGAGATTACTTTTAAAAAAGAATAAAAACCCCTATGTAAAATAAATTCTCTGCTTTATACTTGCAAAGATTTTTTATAATTATTTGTTCGCTATGTTTGCTACCTCTGACAATTCTATAACTCCTGTAATCTTTTTATTATCTAGTGCTATTGCTCTAATGATTTCATACATACTGCAACATTTTTTCAATATGCTGCCGTGTAAGTTATGTATATATGAACGTGCGGTCTTTCACATTACTGGATTACTTGCAATAGTGTGTCTACTAAAAATCAATAAAATTCTGATTTATATGATATTTTGTAGTTATGTCGTGGGTGCAATAATATCTTTTTATCACATAGGGCTTGAGTTTCATTGGTTTCACGACGTTTTAGGGTGCACAGAGCAAGCAAGTGGCAATGTTAGTGTAGAAAAGCTTAAAAATAACCTATTGAACCCAAACTATTCTCCATCTTGCGACAGACCTTATTATATTTTAGGTGTTTCTTTAGCAACATGGAATTTAATCTATCTATTAGCAGCTCTATTCTTATCAGGTAAGGCATATGCAAAGAAAAAAGAATCTAAATAACCTAAGATACAGCGGTAATAAGTTTGTGCAGCAAGCGTTAAGAGTAAACCATGCCGGAGAGTACGGAGCTATTTGCATTTATTCAGGCCAGAAATTTATTCTTAAAAAATCTTCTATAATTAATGAAATCATTGAGATGCAAGAACAGGAAAAAAAACATTTTTACTATTTTAGTAAAAAAATCAAAGGGCAAAAAGTTCGCCCAACTGCCCTACTCCCTGTTTGGCATATCTTAGGAGTATCGCTTGGTATTGTAACTGCAGTTATGGGCAAAAAAGCTGCTATGGCTTGCACTGCTGCAGTTGAGGAAGTCATAGGAGAACACTATAAAGAACAAGTTTCACATTTAGAAGATGGAGAACTAAAAGACACGATAAGTCAATTTCGCGATGAAGAGCTAGAACACAGATACATTGCAATTGAACATAACGCAGAGCATGCATTTGGTTATAGCATCTTATCTTCATTTATAAAAACTGGCTGTAAGGCTGCTATTTACCTATCTAAAATAATTTAATGATACATTCACACATAAAGCAGTTTTTTGCTTTTCCATTATGCTTAACTGTCTCAATTATTTTCGAGTTTTTATTAAATCAGCTATTTTTGAATTCACACCAAGGTTAGATATTATCTGCATTATAATCTTCAGCAATACAAATCCAAATCCTTTTACACTTTTTATTTTATGTGTAATAAAAGACACGATCAATGCTCAAATCATATAAAACCAGCTAAAGCTGGTAGTTTAAAAAACGCATGTAAAGCAGATTAAAAGATGCTGCCCCAAATATCTTCTTCTTAAGTGTTCAAATTCCTGGAATAACTTGTGACTACTCTTTCCATTAATATACTGTACAAACTTATATAGCTCCATGCTGGGAGACATAGAGAT
>JARBCG010000155.1 GCA_028803175.1 Wolbachia sp. | reverse complement strand
TTAGTACAGAACACTAAATGGTACTTTAAATTAAACGTACTGTGAGAGCTATGTTTTTAATTCATACTAAACCATACTAAAGTAGTCCAACACTAGAGTATATTATACTAAAGTGTCCGCCTTAAGGCGATGGTGTTAACCAACCCACATCACTACATAAATTTGTAGAGCAAGTGGATACAAAAACACTATAAAGGCAAATAGCTGAGGAGAAGAAGGAGAAGAAGGAAATAAATGTATTCCTGCTTCTTCTACTCACGTATATGAGTGTAAATGAGAAGCCTTTTCTGAAAAAAGCAGTTCTTGGAAAAATAGTCCTTGAAAAATTAAGCACCACTCAGTTGTGCTTCCACAAATACTTCAAACTTTACTTTAGATTAAACTATCGTATAGTAGTTTTGTAGCTTCAATTTTGTAATGAACATACCAAGCATAAAAAATTGCGATCTTCGTAACAAGACTGTTTTACTCAGAGTTGATTTTAATGTTCCAGTAAGAAATGGAGAGATTCGTGATGTTACTCGCATTTTGAAGGCATTACCTACAATTCAATATTTAATCAGTGCAAATGCAAAGGTTGTAATTATATCCCATTTTGGACATCCAAAAGATCGTGCTAATGACTTATCACTCAAAAATATCGTCAGAACTTTATCAGAATTATTAAATAAAGAAGTAAAATTTGTCGATGATTGCATTGGTGAAAAAGTGCAAAAAACAGTTAGTGCTATGGTTGCAGAGGATGTGATACTACTTGAAAATCTAAGATTTTATAAGGAAGAAGAACAGAATGATTCAAATTTTGCAAAGCAATTAGCATTGACAGCAGACGTATATGTGAATGATGCATTTTCTTGCTCTCATAGGGCTCATGCTTCTATTTCACGAATTACGGGGTTTCTACCTTCTTATGCAGGACTTTCCATGCAAGACGAATTAAAATATCTAGAAGAGTCAATATCATTTCAGGTAAAGCCTATTACTGCAATAGTTGGTGGAGCTAAAATATCAACTAAGATTAAAATGCTTGTAAAATTAGCAAGAAAAGTTGACTTTTTAATTTTAGGTGGTGCTATTGCTAACAATTTCTTGTTATTTAACAAAACAAACATAGGTAAATCTTTTTTTCAGTGTGGTGTGGATGATTCATTACATGAGATTATAAAAACAGCAAATAAAAACAACTGTAAAATAATTGTCCCTGAAGATGTGTTGGTTGTAATAAACTCTGATTACAGCACTAGCATTACAAGAAAAACTGAATCTATTTTAGATGGTGATACAATTTTGGATATTGGACCACAGACTTTGAAGACAGTCAACAGTGTAATAACAAATAGTAAGACTGTCTTGTGGAATGGACCTATTGGTGTTTTTGAACATTCAGCTTTTGCATGTGGCACTATGACTTTGATGAATATTGTAAGTAACTTAACGCGAAAAGGAAAATTAACTAGTGTGATAGGTGGTGGAGATAGTTTATCGGCAATAAACACTGCAGGTCTTACTGATAAAGATTTTACTTATGTTTCAACTGGTGGAGGAGCATTTTTAAGTTGGTTGAGTGACGATGAAATGCCTGGCATTTCTGCACTACAAAAATACACTTAACCATTCAATTAAAGCTTTTTTAAATTGTTTTGCGCAGCCTGGTTTTTTTATCAAAATTGAAGAAGGTTATGTCAAAAGCAGTCAAACTTATTTTATGTTTAATAATTCTAGTAGTGGGGTTTATTTTTTATATCAAAGAGCATTATTTTAGCAATAGCTATATAGAAGAAAGTGCTGAGGTTGATAAGGAAGATTTCAAAATTTTACTCAATTGTCCACAGCATCAAGAAGTAGTAGAAGAAATATATGATAAGCTTGACCATCAAATTATCAAATGCAGATTTAGAATTATTCAAAGATGAACTAGCTAATATTTGGGTTACACCCATTACTAGCAATACTCAAGAAAATTACAGAACAGGGTCTAGACATGTTTTTTGTGGTGAACCAAGCAATAAATTGGGTGGTATATATTTTATAGCTAGATATGTTGAAGCTCAAGAAAATCAGTTGGCAGGAGCAATTTTGTTAAAAGCTCTTGTAATAATTGGATGTCAACCCACCAGTTTACACACTTGTAACGCCAACTATGGATTAACCAACAAAGCAGACAGAGGAGATTCTGGGCTTTTTACCCTTTAAACAATATGAAACTGTGGTAA
>JARBCG010000032.1 GCA_028803175.1 Wolbachia sp. | reverse complement strand
GGTTTAGTATGGATTACAAACATAGCTCTCACAGTACGTTTAATTTAAAGTACCATTTAGTGTTCTGTACTAAGTACAGATTAAGTATAGGATATAGAATACTTACAGGTCAAACGAAAGTGCGTAGCAAAGAAATTATCAGGGAAGTGTGTACTGCAAACTACGTAGATATCGTAAGAGGTAATATTACTCATGACCATATGCTAATCTCTATGTCTCCCGGCATGGTGCTATCTAAGTTGGTACAGTATATTAAGGGAAAGAGTAGTCACAAGTTATTCCAGGAATTTAAACACTTAAGAAAAGGATATTTTGGTCAGCACCTTTGGCAAGAGGATACTTTGCTGTTACATTTGGCAATGTGAATTCTACAGATGTACAGGAGTATATCGAAGACAAGGAAGTCCTCATAGCTATTCTAATGATTTTAATATCGAGTTTTTAAACTCATAATCTGCTTTACATGCGTTTTTTTTAATCACCAACTTTATCTGGTTGTAATTGATATGAGTTACAAGTTTCAAATTGCGGTCAAGGAGCTCTTGAAAAAGCCCCATTTTTATGTATCCATTCTTTTCCTCTGTGGTACATCATTAGTTTTTTACAATAATTGGAGTTTACCCTATTTTCCTGGATTTTTTTCTTTCTTCCAATCTATAGTTTGTGTTGTTAGTGCTTGTACAAAAGCTTGCACATCAGTTGATTGAAAAATGAGCAAATTTTTATTACTATCACACAAATCTATTACTTTTTTTGACTTATGTTCTTTCTTATACCTGTAAGTATACTCTTTACATAATTCTTTTCCGTGGCTTATTAACCAACCGAAATTTTCTTTTGATTGTCTTACCTATTAAGTTTATACTATACTAAATTCGATATAAAGAAGAGCTAAAATACCCTATAAACACCTCATATAATGGACGGAGTGGGATTCGAACCCACGGTACGCTCATCACGTACGACAGTTTTCAAGACTGGTGCCTTAAACCGCTCGGCCATCCATCCACTCCTTTTCTATCACAATATTTGATTTTAAGCAATCGATAAAACTTCATTTACCAACACAAAAAGTACTAAATATGCTATCTAATATCTCTTCAACATTAATAATCCCGGTTACTTTTCCAAGTTCCATTGATGTTAATCTCAAATCTTCGGATATTAATTCAATTGGCTTATTAATATCAAAGTACTGTAAATGTTTCAACGCCTTCTGTACATAATTCCTATGTCTTTGCCGTGTTATTACTGGAATATCCCTTTCGTATCCAAACTTTTCTTGTGCTTTTTCTTTAATAAGAGAGATAAGTTTCTCTGTTCCTACTCCATTTAAAATAGAAATAGGCAAAAAATCTATATCGCCAACTCGTATATTTTCATTGTCAGTGACCTTATCGGCCTTACTTAACACATGAATAGTATCATTATTTTTGGTGCTGTAACTAATGTTATAGCGTTGTTCAAAAGGAAATAATTCTATTCTTAAATCAGCTTCAGAAGAACGTTTTCTTGCTCGAGTTATACCCTCTAATTCTATCTTATCTGAACTTTCACGAATTCCAGCAGTATCAGAAAGAATAATTGGGTATCCGCCAATATCAATATGAGCTTCAAGAACGTCCCTTGTAGTACCTGCGTATTCAGAAACAATAGCAATATCACGCTTGGCTAAATAATTAAATAGTGTTGATTTACCGACGTTTGGTTCACCAGTTATAACAACGTGCAAACCTTCACGCAACCTTTCGCCTTGTCTATTATCATTTAGATGGTCTTGCATAGATTGCATAAGCGCTTGAACTTCCTTATTGACTTTTGTTAGCTCACTTTTTTCTGTGGCAATGTCTTCTGGAAAATCTATATATGATTCAATTTTAGACTGTATTTTTATCAACTTTTGCCTCCAACTACTATATAATCTCTCCAGTTCCCCTGACATTTGCTTAATGGCTTGTTTAGCCTGCATTTTCGTTTCAGCGTCAATTAGGTCTGCAATTCCCTCCATTTGTGTTAAATCAAACTTACCATTTAAAAAGGCTCTTAGTGAAAATTCTCCTGGTTCTGCCATGATAAAGATTTTTGATAATTCCTCTAAAATAATTTTTATAACTGCCTTACTTCCATGTACCTGTAGCTCTATAACATCTTCACCAGTAAAACTATTTGGTGCAGGGAAATAAATCATTATCCCATTATCTATTAGCTCCTTTGAATTATCATATAGATCAACTAGGGTAGCAAATCTTGGCCTGATTTTTTTATTGATATTAAAGTGGCTCAATGCTTTTGATGCGTCACTTCCTGATATTCTAACTATTGCAACACCAGATTTTCCAAATACAGTTGAAAGAGCAAAAATAGTTTTATCTGTTTTTTTCATTATTTTTATTGATATTTGCACTAGTTCATTACTACTAATATTACACTCACAAAACTTAAATATCTAATCTTAAAATACTTAAAAATTTTTACTTATTTTATTAATTCATACTAATACAATACTATTATATTAATAAGTTAAGGATATCTATGAATATATTATATAAAAATTGCTATTCAAAACAGCAATTGCAACATTATTATTAACTTTTATGTCAAACGCATCTTTTCCTTACATTGAAACTGAATATGAAGAAGGTGAATATAATAGCAATTACTTATATGGTGATGAAGATGAAGAAGAAACAAATAAATTCTATATGAGTTTTAATTACAATAGAGTCAGTCCTAGCATCGGTTCATTTAGCGCAAGAGTAGGTTCGTCAAGCACAACAACACAAAAAGTTTTTAGCCTAAATAGCAACAAAGAACTGCAAGAAGGCTATAATCCCGAATGTAATGGAGAATTTTTAGGCAGTGTTCCCCATTGGTTATAAAATTGGAGATTTTAAAATTGAACTTGAAGGCCTCGTTTCATCAGTAACTACAGGTGATAAACATATTGAATTTAAAAATTTGAGAGGATCTACAGTCAACTTGCATGATATTGGTTCTAGTTTAGATAACATCAAAATTTTTCACAACGATAAAGAAATTTTTTATGGTGATAAGTCAGCTCTTGATAATTTTAAACTTGAAACGAAATATAAGAAATTGTTTGAAGAAAATTTAAAAGTAACAAATGAAGGTTTTCAAAACAAAGCAGCAATGATTAATGCCTATTATGATCTAAATAATAATAGTAATTTTACCACATATTTTGGTGTAGATGGTTGTTTCACTAACATCAAGTTTTTTGGTGTATCTAGAATAAAGCCAGCAATTCAAGGTAAACCTGGATTAAACTATAATACAAGTGATGAAATCCTATTGTTTGTTGGATACAAATACTTTGTTTCTTTAGGTGATAAATTTGAGGAAGCAATATTACATACTGATACATTACGGTACGAAGTTGAAAAAACTACACATAATAATGGGACTAAAAAATACTTTTTTAATCCTTATAAGAGAGGAGATTTTCCAGGATCAACTGCCACTGTTGAAAGTAAATTTTCTAACCACGCTTTAGAAGTTGATTTAACGTTTAATTTTTAATTAGATCTTCTATCCTACGCAGTTCCTTGGAATTTTATTATGAAAAATTGAAAATTAATGAGAGAAAATTAGATCTATTCTGAGCTCTGTGTATAGTGAGAAATTCTTAAGAGAAGTGTGAAAAATTTATATTTATGTAAAATTGACTTGATTTAATTCTTCATTTACGTTATTATTAATTTAGTTTAACTCGTGAGGTAATAATAATGGTAAATATATATAAAAAACTAATGCACCTTATCTTATAGCTAGTGCTCTGTCTACTTTGACTTTATTGGCATCTGGAGTATTTACTACAGCTCCTTATGTTAATTCTTAACTTCAGTTTCAGCTTTAAATGTAGGTCTTAAATGCCGTTTAATGAGAGGGTTTTACTGAGAAAACGATCTGTTATTGAGACGGTTTTTGATTATTTAAAAAATAAGTTTAAAATTTGACATTCTCATCATAGATCACCAATTAATTTTTTAGTACACATTATATCTACCATCGTTTCATATTGTTTAAAGGGTAAAAAGCCCAGAATTTCCTCCGCCTGCTTTGTTGGTTAATCCATAGTTGGCGTTAACAGCAATTTATTCAACGCTAATATTACGCAGTATATTCCCCTAATTGCTAATTTAGGGGCTTGTGCTTAATTTTAAGTATCTACTACTCATAGTAAATACTTCTTGGTTTTTAGAAGTTAGCTTAAGCACAGCTAATATGTTGATAAACAATAAAACAGCAATTGAGATATCAGCAATATCCCATAACAATTGAGTTTTACCTATAGAACCAAGTGGAATAATTATGGTAAAAATTGCAATCCAAATTTTGGTACATATATTATTAGTGGATACGTAACGTATTGTCTGCTTCGAACAAAAAAACCAAGTAAAGATAGTAGTAAAAGCAAAACAAAACATTATAGCCATAATTAGGTAGCCAATATAAGACCAATCTATTGCCTTTTTAAAGGCAAATATACACATGTTAGTACTTTCTAAATCAGTAACCAATGAATCTGTAACAAGTAACACCATTGTTGTAATAAAAGCTATCAATCCTACTATAAAAGGTGATATTATAGTAATCAAACTTTGCTCAATAATAAACTTAGTATTATTCTTCTTAGGGATTATTGAAGAATGTACAATCCCCTCAAGACCAAGTCCTATATCAGTTGCAAAAATACCTCGTAAAGTCCCAACTTGAATTATAACTAATACTTCTAGAATTAAACTTAAAGATAAACCTGATTTAAAACTGCTGGTCGTAAAAAAATTGCTAATTATTAGTTGTAGAGAAGGTAAAATATTCTCACTAAATTTAAATAATACTGCACCACAAAGTATTAAGTAACTTATTGTCATTACCGGTATCATAGCTGATATGACAATTTTAATTTTTTTCAAACTGAGAACTATAACAACAAAGAAAATTGTAGACATTATAATGCCACCAACAATTACAGGCACGCCTATCATATCAAGCGGTATTGATAAAGAATTTACCTGCACAAGGTTGCCAACAGTGATTGAAGCCATCACCATGATAAAAAGGAATACAATTGTTGCTTTCCTAGAGTTAAATGCGTCAGCCATGTAAGTTATAGGACCACCTATAAACCTGTTATTTTTTTCTCTCCTACTTTTTATACTGAGGTAACAAGTAACATATTTTATTACGGAGGTTATAACGATAATTATTATCATCCATAAGATAAAACCAGGGCTTCCAGTTTTTAAAGCAATAGCTGTACCTGAAATATTCCCTACTCCTAAATTTCCTCCTAGGATTGTAAATAACGCAACTATAGAAGAAAACCTATTTTCACCTTTTTTACCGCCAAGAAGTGAAATTGCATACGGCAACCTAAATATTTGCAACCACTTCAGTTTTACTGATAAATAAACGCCAGCAATTAACATAAGTAACACTGTTGGCAGTAGTAAAATGAACTTCACTATATCCATCTACACACTAAATTTAAAACTGTTAACTAAATATATATATAAAAGTAAAAAATATCCAGTTTATTCTCCAAAGAGCGTTTATTCTCAAGAACTACAACTTTTTAATAGGTTTATAGTATTAATCGAAAGTTTTGATATAATAATTTTATTGGGCTTCTTTCAAAATTACTTTAGAGTAAGCTTATCTTTACCAATTAAGTAGATTAGTTATTATCCTAGTCGTGACACTGGGGTCTAAATTTTTGACAACTAGATCCTATGATCAGGCCATAGGATGACACAAAAAAAGTAATTTCGAAAGAAATCTATTTACAAAGAGCATGCTACTCAATATTGGAAAGCACAGCATAACAAATGCATCGTGGGATTTACAAGAAGCAAATCAAAGAGAAATTTTAACTCTTATACAGAGGTTTGAGTTACCAGAGGTGCTAGCAAGGATATTAGTTACTCGTGGTATCAATATAGAAAACATAAGTGATTTTCTCTATCCACTGATGAAGTCATTACTACCTGATCCTTTTCACCTGCTTGATATGGATAAAGCTGTTCTTCGAATAATAAAAGCAATAAACAATAATGAAAATATTGCAATATTCGGTGACTATGATGTCGATGGAGCAACATCATCAGCACTGATTAATAGATATCTAACATCAATTGGTACACATTCTATAATCTATATTCCAGACCGTATTGACGAGGGTTATGGATTAAACACTAATGCATTATTACAACTGAAAAAGAATGGAGTGGATTTATGCATTTCTGTTGATTGTGGCACCCTTGCATATAAACCAATAGGATATGCACAAAATTTCGGTCTTGATATTATAGTAATCGACCATCACCTTGGCACAGAAAAATTACCAAATGCTGTAGCAATTGTTAATCCAAATCGTCTCGATGAAAGTTCACCTTATAACAATCTTGCAGCAGTTGGAGTTTCATTCCTGCTAGTTGTTGCTCTCAGTAAAAGCTTACGTGAACAGGGGTTTTTTACTAATAAAAAAGAACCAGTTTTATTTGATCTACTAGATTTAGTTGCTCTTGGAACTGTTTGTGATGTTATGCAGATTACTGATTTAAATAGAGCATTTGTCTCGCAGGGATTAAAGATTATGTCAGCAAGAAAAAATGTTGGCTTACGTGTTTTATTTGACGCCTTAGGAGTGCTGGAAAAACCAAGTGTCTCCCGGTTAGGATTTAGTATAGGACCATGCATAAATGCTGGAGGAAGAGTTGGAGAAGCTTCACTTGGAGCAAGATTGCTTTCTACAGAAGATGAAGAAGAAGCACATACAATTGCGTTAAAATTAATAGATTTAAATAACGCAAGAAAAGCGTTAGAGATTGGAGCTCTCTCAGAAGCTATAATTCAGGCAGAAAAGTCTGCCAAATCAAATGCAAAATTTATCATGGTAAGTGGCAATTGGCACCAAGGAATAATTGGTATCATTGCATCAAGGCTCAAGGAGCAATTTCACTTGCCAACAATAGTGATATCTTTAAACAACGGAATAGGGAAGGCAAGTTGTAGATCAATCTCTGGAGTTGATGTTGGTTCTGCGGTGCTTTCTGCAAAATTCATGAATTTAATTATCGAAGGTGGCGGCCATAACATGGCAGCAGGGTTTTCAATTGAAGAGGGCAAAATAAATGATCTACATGATTTCTTTACTGAAAGATTTTCAGACTCTGTAAATGAAAAAATTTTAAAGGCCGATGGTATAGTAACGATTAAGACAATAAACTTATCTTTATGGAATCAATTACAGCGCCTGGAACCATTTGGAGTTGGCAATCCCGAACCAAGATTTATTATTCAAGGAGCTAAGATAAGAAGGCCTGAGATTATAGGTACTGATCATATAAAATGTTTCATTACCGATGATAATGTGATGGTCAGAGCTATTGCTTTCCGCTCTGCAAATACTGAGCTTGGTTCTGCTATTATGCAGGGTAATGTTCAAGCTATTCTAGGTAAAATTTCTATGAATTACTGGAATGGCAATGAATTTATACAGTTTCTAATAGAGGATGCAATGTTTTCAATTAACTAATATAAAACCTACAAAAGCAATTTTTCGATATCCATAACGGCAATCTGAAGCCAAATATATTTCTTGAATTAAATTTGCTACTTCACTTTCATTATTGATTATTGG
>JARBCG010000031.1 GCA_028803175.1 Wolbachia sp. | reverse complement strand
TAAGGCAATTTAGGAAACTCTGATCCATACAGAGATTTTAGGTAAAATAGATAAAAAGCTTTATAAAACAGTACTATAGTAATTGCTTCAGAATGAGTAATTTCCGTTATTCTGGTAGGTTCTTTGCTTTTAGATGGTAATTTGTCTGCACATTTTTCATCTACTATTTTGCAAAAATCATCTACAAAGCAAAATAATTCTATGCTATTCTTTTCCTCTGTGGTACCTCATTAGTTTTTTTTACAATATTGGAGTTTACCCTATTTCCCTGGCTTTTTTGCTTTCTTCTAATCTATAGTTGGCGTCATAATATTAGATTGATCACCACTATGATCTATTTTTTCTACTTTTATATCAAATGAGTCACTATTTTTTTCTTTTTCAATAGTAATTCCTGTAAATATGTTGTCTTGTTTACTTGCTTTAAAATGGTAATATTGACCATTTATCTTTTCAAGTCCAGGTAAATCTGCACCAATTACGTTTTTTATCGATAAATTATTTTTTATTACTGCTCCTATATGATTAAATGCTAATTTAATATGGAAAGATAATGAAATTTGTCTTAAAAGTAACGTTTTGCTAAGAATAAATAGGAAATTTATCGCAAATTTCTTTGACTTTAGCTTCTACCTTTTTTTCAGCATCTGTACTATTTCCATTAATTAATCCTTGGATTATTTCATTTACTAAGTCAGCTATTTCTTTAAAACCTTCTTTTTTAAGCCCACGTGTTGTTTCAGCAGCAGTGCCAAAACGTAGCCCTGAAGTAATGGTCGGCTTTTCAGTATCAAATGGTATGGAGTTTTTATTACAGATAATACCAGCTCTTTCAAGGCTATCTACCACATCTTTTCCAGTTAACCCTTTTGGTCTTAAATCTACCAGCACTATATGAGAATCAGTACCATCAGTGACAATTTTTAAGCCATGCTTTTGTAATTCTTTAGCTAACACTTTAGCATTTTCCACTACTTTTTTACTATAAATTTTGAATTCTGGATCAAGTGCTTCTTTAAATGCAACAGCTTTTGCAGCTATCACATGCATAAGCGGTCCACCCTGCAGCCCAGGAAAAACTGCGGACTGAATTTTTTTGTGTATTGCTTCATCGTTTGTCATAATTATTCCACCACGAGGACCACGAAGAGTTTTGTGTGTTGTGGAAGTAATAACGTGCGCATGTTTGGCAGGAGATGGATATTCACCAGTTGCAATAAGTCCTGCATAGTGAGCAATGTCTACTAACAGGTAAGCACCAACTTTGTCTGCAATTTCGTGAAAGCGTTTAAAATCCATTTTTCTTGGGTAGGTAGAAGCACCTGCTATAATTAGCTTTGGCTTATGTTTTAATGCTAGCTTTTCTACTTCATCCATATTAAGTAGGTAAGTTTCCTTGTCGACCTCATATTGTACTGACTTAAACCATTTACCAGAAAGACTTGGTGCTGCACCATGAGTCAGGTGCCCTCCACAGCTAAGTGATAACCCGAGTATCGTATCGCCAGGAGTGAGCAGTGAAGCAAATGCTGCTTGATTTGCTTGGGAACCAGAATGAGGCTGAACATTTGCAAATTTAACACCAAATAGTTTGCATAGCCTTTCTACTGCGAGGCTTTCAATTTTATCTACATGCTCACAACCACAATAGTACCTTTTACCTGAATAGCCTTCTGCATATTTGTTAGTCAAGACAGAGCCTTGTGCCTCCATGACTGCCTCACTTGCGAAATTTTCTGATGCAATTAACTGTAATTGAAATTTTTGACGCTGTAATTCTTTTTCTATTGACTGATAAACCTCATCATCAAAGGATTTCAATTTACCATTAGAGTAATTTGATCCAAAAAATTTTTTTAAAATACTTACCATCTATCAAACCTCGCTTTAATTTAATAACATTTATAAACAATTTTAGGATTGTTGATCTTGCTTCTTCAACCACAAAAGTCCAAAAACAGCTATTAGCAAACATACAGGAATAATAGAAGCTGCTTTTATTAGCAATCCAGCACCATATACAGGACTTCCTTGTATAACTGTTTTATCCCAACATAAACCCACTATTTTTGCAATTCCTGTATGGAAAAAATAACCAAAAACCATGACTATCATATTTGATACAGCTGTAGTTATTCCTAATAAGTTATTATTTACATAACTTATTGCTTTATAAATTGTAACTACCTGATATCCAGATGCAAAACCAATAACAAGAAGTGCAGGCAACACGACGTATAAACCGCCAACCTGAGTGAAAAGTAATAGAAAACTAGCGATCATTGCAAATGAACAAATAATGATTATCTCGTAATGCCTATCTTTATATTTTTCCAATAAATAGGCTAAAGAAAATGATCCAGCTCCCATTCCTATAAATATCACTGAAGAAAGTGAAGATGCTAGATCTTCGGTCATTTGATATACTTCACATAAAAATGATTTTATCCAGCCATCAGCAAAGCCTTCTAACGGACCAACCATTAAACCACCAAAAAAGCTGATTAGTATTATGTGTTTGTTGAAAAACACGGTTTTTAGACCTTGAATACTAACTTTTTCTTGCTCAGCGTTGCTGCTAGGTGTTATTAAGAATAACAATAGAGCAAGTAAGCAACCAAATGCTGAGAAAGTGTAAATAACAAAACTCCAACCAAATTTATCAAGTAAAAAGTCCAGTGGCAACCCACCATATATGGCTCCTGATAACCCTATTATTATAGATAAGCTTGCCATTCTTGCTGATTTTTCTTGTGAAAAATACATGCTTGCAACTTTAAAAAGTCCGATTGCTGAAGCAGATGAGCCAACTCCCACAATTATTCTACCGAGTATTGAATAATACCATCCATCAAAGCATATTAGAGGCAATGTTCCAGTAAATGTTAAAATAATACAAGCAGGCAAAACAATTTTTGGTCCAAACCTGTCGAGAAAAAGACCAATAGGTATATGAGCGAGTGTGTAGCCTACATAATATAGCCCACCGAATTGACCTACATCTGTGATGCTTATGTTAAACCTCGTTATTAATTCAGGTGCGATTATGTTCGGAACTACACGTAATATATATTGGTATGCGTAGAATAGTGATGCTAATAACCATATTAAAAAATTTCTCTGCAACATTAGTTAATTT
>JARBCG010000154.1 GCA_028803175.1 Wolbachia sp. | reverse complement strand
TTTAAAATTTAATATTCTCGTCATAGATCACCAATTAATTTTTTAGTACACATTATATCTACTCTCGTTTCATATTGTTTAAAGGGTAAAAAGCCAAGAATCTCCTACGTCTGCTTTGTTGATTAATCCATGATTGGTGTTTTATACTAAGAGCAACAGCAGCATGTAAAGGTGGCTATTTTAATATACGTCCTTCTGGTGTACGCCTACATATATGCAAGGTATCAAAGTCTATATTCATTTTTCTTTTCCATTAAACACTCTACAACACCCATATATCCTTACATAACAGCATAATATATTGCTGTGTTCCCTTTGTTATCTTTAATATTATAATTTGCTCCATTTTCTAATAAGCGTTTTGCAGTGTCGTCACGACCATATTGAGCTGCAACAAGTAAATGAGTCTGCCCATTTTCATCTTGTATATCTAGTTCAACACCTACTCTATACGTAATAGCTACAGCACTGTCACAAGCATTATAATCAACAGCACAGTGTAAAGGAGTTCGTACACCTTCATCTTGTATATTTGGGTCAACTTTTTCATTGAGAAGAACTATAACATTTTGATATTTATTAAAGTCAGCAGCATAATGTAGTGGAGTTTTTCCTCTATTATCTTGTACATTTGGGTTTGCTCATGCATCCAAAAGTAATTTTGTCATCTCATGATGAAAATCTTCAATGTTGCGTAGTATTGTCGTCACATCTTCTTTCTGAAAATTAAGAACGTGTTTGAGATCTTCACTGTCTTTAATATCTAAAAAGTTTTTTAGACACTGAATATTTTCTTCAAAGAAAAGGGTGCCGTAAGTTTAGATGGATGGGGTAAGTTCATCAAGGATACTATTTAACTCCTTATATATCTGTTCTTGTTGAGCTGTTAGTTGGTAAGTTTCTAATTTGAAATTGATAGGATCTTGGTTCTACGTCTAACTCAGTGAACTCAGTCATGTTGAACGGTTGGTCTTGATCAGTTGCTAAATTTAAATCTTTAGCATTAGTATCTGATACTATGAGATTGTTTGATTTTACAGAATAACGATCTATTTTAATCTCAACCATTTTGCTCCTCACTTAAAGTTACATAATCGATTATGACTATATAACCATCAATTTTTCCTTAATATAGCTTTCAATAATAAAATTGCGTGGTATAGGGTAGTTTAATAAAAATTCTACCAATCAATTTTTTTATCTTGGGTGTTAATTTGAAGCATAGATGCTAAGCTCACTAATGCACAAATAGTAAGATAAATGCCTGCTGTAAATTTTGTTTCAGTTTTTTCGATAAGGAATGTGCATATAGAAGGAGAAAGGCCACCAAAAACCCCTGCAGATATGTTATGTGCTAAACTAAAGCTAATGCATCTAACTTTTGTCGGGAATAATTCATAGACAAGAGAACTATATATCCCAAATGATGCCGCTATTGGTATGCTGATTAACAGGTAAGAGAATACAACGATATGGTAGTTATCATGGGATAATAATGAAAGTATTGGTAAACTGGCAAAGGCTATTGTAATCAATACAGGAATCATCACATTCTTTCTTCCAATTTTATCAGATAGCATTGCAAACAGTACTGCAAATATCCCAAATATAATTTCACTTGCAATTCTTACTGTATTTTTAATGTCAATACCAGATAGAGTGAGTTCTTTTACAGATATGTTATAAAACATTATTACCGAGTAGACAATTGCGTTCTGAGCGATACCAAGCCCAATAGAAATAGCAAATGGTCTTTTATAATTCTTGATCAACTCTAAAAATGGTGCATGGGATAAGCTTTTATTTTGGTTATGTGTTTTGTATGCTAAACTTTCTTCCATTATATACCTTGTTAAAAAACCTGTTATGCCCATAAAAGAGCAAAAATAGAAAGGTAGTCTCCAACCCCAAATTTCGTAATCCGCACCTGTAAATTTTTTGCAAATAGCTAACATTACAAAACATACCATTGAGCCAAGAGCTCCACTAAAGGCTTTTATACTACCTAAAAAACCTAGATTTTTTTTATCGCTTGAGTGTTCTATTAAAAAAGCTGCATTAATACTTGTTTCTCCTCCTGCTGACATTCCCTGTGTTATCCGGCATAATACAAGGAATATAGGCGCAAAGATTCCAATTTTTTCATAACCAGGTATAATTCCAATTATAGTAGATGATATTGAAACTAATATCACCGAAGTAAGTAAAACTTTCCTTCTTCCATATCTATCTCCAATATAGCCGAAAATGAATGCACCTAGAGGTCTGAATCCAAAACCAACTGCAAAAGTACCGAGAAATTTGATTGTGCTTAAATAGCGACTTTCTGATGGAAAAAAAATGTTGCTTATTGTGTGTGTTAAAACTCCAAATAGAGTTAGCTCATACCATACGATCATGTTGCAGATTATACTTGATAATATTGCTTTTTGGATGTTATTCATAATCTTCTGATTTGACGTAATTTAGCATAATATTGATCTGAGTATTTGTCTATAAGTTGTAAATCAGAATTTGTAATAAATGGTATTAATGGAGAAAGTTGCCTATCACCTAAAATAAGATTTACTAGATTTTGGTATCATATTCCTACGATTATTGTGCAGTAAAAAAACTCAAAACATATAAAAGTTTTATCTTAATTTTATTGAAACACTACTGTAGAATCATACTATTGATTGATACACTACATATTTTTTAAATTATGAACATGTTACACAGATTTGTAATTTTACTATTAGTTTTTGCACTTCCTTTTCATTAACGTGCGTACCAATTCAGAACTTAAGCAAAACAATCGGTAGTTTTAGATTTAACATCAGGCTCATTTATTTTTGAGCATAATACTGATGAACAAATGGCCCTATCTTCAATGAGCAGATTAATGACTTTATACATAGCTTTCGATCACTTAAAAGCTGGAGTGATCAGTATGGAGGATCAAATAACCAGCTGAAGCTGGTGGTTTAAAAAAACGCATGTAAAGTAGATTATGAGTTTTAAAACTCGATGTTAAAATCATTAGAATAATTATGAGGATTTCCTTGTTCTTCGATATACTTCTGTACATCTGTAGAATTCATATTGTCAACTGTAACAGCAAAGTATCCTCTTGCTAAAGGTGCTGCCACGACGATATCTACGTAATTTGCAGTACATACTTCCGTGATAATTTCTTTGCTACGCACTGTTGTTTGACCTGTAAGTGTTCTATAATCTGTACTTAATCTATACTTAGTACAGAACACTAAATGGTACTTTAAATTAAACGTACTGTGAGAGCTATGTTTGTAATCCATACTAAACCACACTAAAAAAGAAAATGGTCCTCAATGTTTTTAAAGGAAAGGCATTATGTTACAGTTAGAGAGTTGCTGGAGAGTTAAACTTAAATAATAGTCATTTTATCAATTCAAGTGGATGGCCAGATAAAGATAATTTTATGAAAGATTTAGCAGTGCTGGCAAAAGGTTAATACAATATTCTCTCAGTCATTTTAACATTAAGAAAATATTTGCTAAGCACAGTATTGTTGAAGAAGTAGATGTTCTATATGGAAAGGATAGAAAAGTGCCTATCACGGTTGAAAACGATGTCGTTATAACTTACAACCGCAGTTTACACGATAAAATCAAGGCACGTATTGAATATAAAATATGGTACCTCACCAATAAAAAATGGTAAGAAGTGGACAAAATCTATGTAGAAATACCAGGTATAGAACAATAAACTTTACCGCTTTATGCGTTAATGAATGATGTGAAAGAACTATGTTATATAGAGAAATTCTTTAGAATGCTATTTTGAACTAATAGTGAAGCTTACAACGTAATGCGTTCTTTAAGGTTTAGTGTAATAGATTGATTTCTACTAAAAGATAACATTGTGCCAAGTGCAATACTTGAAGACAACAGTGACGATCCACCATAACTAAGTAGTGGTAGAGTTATTCCGGTAGTTGGAAAAACACTTAATGTTACGCCTATATTTACTATAAACTGTGTAATAAATTGGATTGATATACCTAAAGTTACCAATAGGTTAAACAATACACTTTCCCTATATGCAATGTAAAGTACTCGAGCTGCAATGATGCCAAATAATGTTAATGCAGTTAGACACATGGTCAGTCCAAATTCCTCTGCTAAAACAGAAAATATAAAATCTGTATGGCAATCAGGAAGAAGCATTTTTACGTTACCTTCGCCTGGCCCAACTCAAGTTAATTGACCTCTTGTAAATGCTTCTAATGATTTTATGACTTGAAAATTATCATTCTGTACAAAAAAGAGAAAGTTGTGGATCCTTTGCTTTACATGTAGAAGGTAGAAATAAGCTGTTGTAATACCAGTTGTTACTATTCCTCCTATGCATAAAAAATACACGAATGGAATGCATGCAATAAACATTTGACCAACCCAAGAGTATGTTAAAAGCATAGACATACTAAAGTCAGACTGCAGGAGTAATAGGATAAAAACTAATAAAAATGGTATGATTGATATGTGCACCTTAAATTTTACACTACTAGCTAAAATGCTAGCTATGACAACGGAGAAAAAAGGTCTCATAAATTCAGATGGCTGAATCGAAATTTTGAAAATATATAACCATCTTTTTGCGACTTTTGCTTCTGTGCCAAGTATCATTACTAGGGTAATCAGTGATAGAGCTATGTATACTATATGGCGTCGCATAAAATAGTCTTTTGGTAAAGAAAGACGCTGTGCAATTACAGGGCTCGCCGAGTAAACAAGGATAAAGCTTATGGTTAGTAAAAAAATTATTGGTATAATTAAATAGTAATCCAGTGTTCTATACCAGAGTCTAATATTCATTTTACTCCAAGGTGCAATGCTACTATTCCATAACTCATATTATGAAATTCAACATTCTTAAAGCCTACATCTTCTATTTCTTTTTTAAAGTCAACCTGAGTTGGAAATTCTCTGATGCTTTTCACTAAATATTCATACGAACTTTGGTCTTTAGCAACTACACTGCCAATTTTCGGGATTACTTTAAATGAATATAGATCATAAAATTTGGTAAATGCTTTGTTTTGATAGTGCATAGGGGCAAATTCTAAGCAGATCAATTTTCCATTTGGTTTTAATACTCTGTGCATTTCACTCAAGGCTTTTTGTCGATTAGAAACATTTCGAATACCAAAAGCTATAGTGCAATAATCAAATTCAGAACCTTCAAATGGCAGGCTTTCTGCATCTGTACATACCCAATTGAAACTCAGTTGATTTGAATTTATAGCCTTATCACATCCTTCGTTCAGCATATTTTGATTTATATCGCATATTGTAATGCTACAATCAGGGCTTTTTTTTGCGATTCTTACTGCAATATCTCCGGTTCCCCCAGCAATATCTAAAACCTTAGCATTTTTAGGAAAACACACACTGCTTACCATTTTATCCTTCCATAGCCTATGCATTCCCAAACTCATTATGTCATTCATAATGTCATAACGTCTTGCTACTGAATCAAACACCTCTTTAACTAACTGTGATTTGTCCATGCTATCTCTCTTATGAAGAATTACACTATATAACAATTTTATGAAATTCTAATAGGTAAAAATAGTTTTCTCTTTATATGGACTACAGGATTTTGCTTTACTCAAAGTAATTTTTAAATACTTTATTAAGTATTTTACTTAAAAATTTAATTTACTATCATATAAGAAATATAGAGAAAAAATTATCTTAGATAATGGACAATCATTACTTGACTATGAAGTTTTAGAACACATTTTATATTCAGTGTATAGCAGTATTGATGTTAACCCAATCGCAAAGAGTTTTATAGATCATTTTGGTAGTTTTATAAAGTTTTTAATGCTTACTTAGAAACACTGCAAAATGTTGATAGCGTAAATAATGCGGCAATATCTGCTATCTTTTGTGTAAAACAAGCTTTTGTTTGTTCTGCAAGAGAAAAGATAAAGGATCTACATATAATAAATAATTGGAAAAAATTGCTTGATTATTTAAGAACTAGTATAGGCAGTATTAATAAAGAAAATTTTCGTGTAATTTACCTGAATAAAAAGTATTATCTAATGGCGGAAGATTTATAAAACATTTGCAAAGTGGATCAAACTCCTATTTATATCAGAGAGATCATCAAGCGTACACTTTTGATTGGTTAACGTCTATTGTAATATCTCACAATCATCCAAGTGGAGATGTAAAGTCTTCAAGTAGCGATATATCTCTAACGAAACAATTAGCTGAAGCTTGTCAAAGCATAGGAATAAAATTAGTAGATCACATTATCATTGAATTCAATAGCCACTTTAGCTTTAAGGAAAATCAATTGTTATAAAACTTCCATATGCTAAACATTTTATATTAATTATAATATAATTGACTATTATTATATATAATTAAGCATATTTATAATTAATGGAGTCAAAGATGGCCTCTAATGATAAGAAAAGTTTAAACAAGAGATAAAAGAACTTATTTGAAATACGCGCCCGGATAAAAATGCTGATAACATTGTTCAGATGATAGATTTAACAGGAATTGATATTAATCAAATTGATTTAAACGATCTACAGATCAGGAATACTTTGACTAGCAAAATGAGGACAGAAAAGCTCCTTGCAATGGATATATTAACAGAATTAAAGACTATTTCGCAAGCTAAACAAAAACCCCAGGCTAGTCAACCAACTCCTCCTTCCGCACTACAAAAGACTTCTTCTAACGCTAACTATGAATTAACCAACAAAGCAGACAGAGGAGATTCTGGGCTTTTTACCATTTGAACAATATGAAACAATGTTAAATTTTAAACTTATTTTTTAAATAATCAAAAACTGTCTCAATAATAGATCGTTTTCTGAGTAAAACCTTCTCATTAAGAG
>JARBCG010000153.1 GCA_028803175.1 Wolbachia sp. | reverse complement strand
TAATGATTTTAACATCTAGTTTTTAAACTCATAATCTGCTTTACATGCGTTTTTTTTAACCATCAGCTTTAGCTGGTTGTAATTGATATACTGCTACACAGAATTGCAGTCTTCCTTGCTTTATGGGAGTTTATCCTTTACCCTCAACAATGGAACAAAACTAAGCATGGTTTATGGAAGAAAAGCAATCAAAAGCTGTTATTATCTGGCTTTTCCTATGTTGTACTATGGTAATTCTTATGGTGGGAATTGGTGGATTTACCAGACTTACAAAAGCAGGATTATCAATTACGGAATGGAAGCCCATTACTGGAACATTACCACCACTCAATGAGGACGATTGGCTAAAAGAAAAATTAAAATACGAAGCCACACCTGAATATAAAGTATTTAACTACGGAATTAGTATGCGGGAATTCCAGACTATATACTTAATAGAATATATGCACAGATTAATTGCAAGACTAACAGGGTTAATTTTTATACTACCGTTTATATATTTCACATTAAAGAAAAAGATATCTAAAAAGGTAATAGTAAGACTACTAGTAGTGTTGTTACTTGAAATATTACAGGCTTTTTCTGGTTGGTATATGGTTAAAAGTGGGTTGGTAGCTGAACCTCACGTTAGCCACTATAGACTTGCATTTCACTTATTATTAGCGTTGAAGATTTTTGCATTATTGTTATACCAATTTTTTGATTATCAGATGCAATCACAAGTTGTTATACCAGTGCATAACACTGGTATATATACTTTTTCCACATTTTTTTTCCGGATTCCAGTGTGTGACACTGGGATGACAAAGTTGATAAAAAAATTTAGAGAGAAACCCATTAGCAGTGGTAGTATATATTATGCAACACTAATTTTAATCCTAATCACAATTCAAATAATCTTTGGTGCGTTTGTTGCAGGATTAAATGCTGGCTTAATTTACAATACTTTTCCTCTCATGGAAGGAAGCATTATTCCCGATGATTTGTTTTTCTTGCAACCTACATTGTTAAACATTTTTGAAAATAGAGTTACAGTACAGTTTATACATAGAGTATTAGCATTATTGATATTAATCTTGACAATAATACTGGCAATCAAAAACATTGGCGTAAAATCAGTGTACATTATGCTGTTCTCCGTTGTTGTTCAGATAATTTCAGGAGTAGTGACTCTGTTACTACAAATACCAATAGCTATTGCAATAGTTCACCAAATGTTTTCATTTATCTTATTTGCTTCATGTTTATATTTCCTTTGTTGTATAAAACTTCTTAGCAACAAGACAAAAATAATAAATTTTAGGAGTTAAATTAATATACTAATAAAAAAAATACATTATAATAAAGCTTCTTTGAGCTATTAAATGACAAGAGTTTTTTCGCAAAATCTTATCTCACTTCTTATGATATTATCTGTGGCTGTTGCTGATATGGCAACTGACCTGTATTCAGTTGCATTACCAAATATTGCCAATTATTTCAATGTAGAAGGAAGTGTAGTACAACTTACCATTAGCTTCAATTTGGTAGGACTTGCAATATCAGGATTAATTTATGGCCCATTATCAGATCATTATGGTAGGCGTCCAATAATGTTGATTGGTATGGCAATTTTTACTTTGGCAAGTATTATATGCTGCATAGCTGATAATATTATACTTTTAATATTCATTCGCTTTATACAAGGAATGGGGTCTGGTGTTGCAGGTGTCGTAGGATATGCAGCAATACGGGATATGTATTCCGGTAATGAATATTCAAGAGCAATTTCAAAACTAAATATGGTAGTAGCGCTTTCACCTGGTATAGCTCCAGTGATAGGTAGTTACATAATCTCACATGAATATAATTGGAATTTTTTGTTCTTCATTATCTCATTAGCAGCAATCATTGTGCTTGGTCTCATTTATTTTAAATTACAAGAAACATTAATTGTAAATAAAAATAAAACTGACATAGGCAGTGTAATTACCAATATTTTCAAGCAATATGTATTAATATTTCGAAATTACCGTTTTCTCGGCTTCTCAGCTATTCACGGATTAACTTTCACGTGGCTTTGGGCATACATTGCTAACTATCCTTTCATATTTGAATCCATGGATGTTGAAGTACAATATTTCGGTTATCTAATATCAATTATCGTTATATTTTACATGATCGGCACTTTTATTAACAGAAGATATGTACCAAAAATAGGAATTAATAAGATGTTAATCATAGGTTTAGTGTTGCCAATAATATCAGATAGTGCACTGATATATTTTTACTATATAAATAAGCTGGATGTGTTAACTCTTGTAGTTGGCTGGATTCCAAGCAATATCGGTCTTGCGTTAATAATAAGTAATAACGTAACCTCTGCCCTAGAAACAATTAAAAACATAGGGCTCGGTAGCGCCATCATTTCATTTTGTAATTTAATGTTTGGAGCTGTTGGAATCTACATAGTAGGAAAATTCTTTTCTTACGGTATTTTATCAAATCTACTATTAACAATTATATGCTCCTCCATTGCAGTTTTCATATACAGTTTGCTTAAATATGATAAAAAACAAGAGATCTAGCAACTATAGCTAAATTCAACCTCCTGGTGCCACTATTCTTGCTTTATTTTTATGTGCAGACACTTTTGGAAGGCATACATCATCTAATAAAGAATGCACTATTTCACTGCACTGCAAATTTCTTGCCGCTTCTTTCATTTCCTTTGTATCTTTTTCAGATAGGCTGATTGTCTCAGAAGCACGCAGAAGTTTTCCAGACCTTTCAAAATACCCTTGTTCAATCGCCTCACAAACAGAATCTCCCCCTAGTAAGCAATTTTTTCCTATTTCTTCTTCAATATCTATTAATTTATTAAATTTATCTTGATCATAAACATCCACTCTTACTATGCCTTTGTATTGTATGTCGGAATATAATCTAACCTCTAATTCTCCTAAACTGGTGTAAAATGTTAACGTTATATCACCATTATCTGAAAGATTAGTATAGTCTCTTACACCACTACCTACCTTAATTTCTACCTCACTTTCACCGACTTTTACTATATTACCACCAAGCTCTATATCACCCTGATTTAGCCACAAACTCTTTGCTCCGTCCGTAACTTTTGCAACATCAATTATACTATCTTCCGAATATTCCAAAGAAAAAGCAGTATTATCTATTTCTAACTTTTCAAGCTTACCATTACTAATTGCACTTTCAATAATTTCCCGAAATTCTTTGATACGACTCTTATGCTTTAAGTAAGCTCGCTTTATATTAGTTTTATGATATTTAAATTTCACCTCTAATTCTTTAACAAATTTTACAAAATCTATTTTATTATCATCATTTAATATTGCTCCTCTTGATGCCAATTTACATATTATATCGCTGGTAATTTTGTAATTTGCATTTACTTTATTTAACTGACCCATTTTAGATATCACTGCATTTGTAAATGTATTACTATTATATTGAGCAGAGTTTATTCTTACTCCAAGCTTTAAAGCTTCATCTACAACATCATTTAATTCTCCTACATCCTTTACTTTTGACACTCTAACTAAGAATTCTTCCAGCTCTCTTTGTTGACTCAACGCTAGCTTGAAAGAGGCTTCCTTAGGCTTTTTATTAAATCTTTTTTCAACATTATTTGTTTGAGTAGGTGGTAATTCATTTTCTTGTTTACCTATATTATTCTCTATACTTTTTTGTGAAGCATTGGACCAAGCAGATGTACCATTATCAATATTCACATAATTATCATTGATATCTCCACAACCAAGCAGCTTAGGACGTCCTTCTTCTTCTAAAATATTTTCCAGCATAAACCAATTATAATCACCATTCCAATGACCGAAATTATCAGCTAATTCCTCAGAAAGATCTGGATAAAGAACAGGTCTTGTAACATGAGAACCTATTGAATTATAAAAATCATCATCAAGTGAAGAAGTGCCTGCTTTCTCACTTATTGGAGCATTAGGTAACCTTTCACCGTTTTTGTTTTCAATAGCTCCTTTCAATATCTTGTTTATCTCTTTTTTACTATCCGTTACTTCTGACATAATACTACGAAAAGCCTCTATGACTTTTCTCCTAATCTTTCTATCATCAACTATCTCTGATCTATCCACTAATGAATTTTTCATTTTTTCATTAATTATCTCCAGTGCATCTATTAGAGAATCTTTAATCTTTTCAAAAAACTGATCCTTATAAGTCTTAGATTTTTTATCAATGCCGGACATTAAACACTCAACATCTGAAACAGATGCTAAAGTTCTTATCATCTCATATTTTTCTTGCCTTTCTTCCTCTTTACAACCATGATCACATACTCGTTTAATTGCAATATGTAATGGTAACCAACCTATACTATCTTCAACACTTGGTTTTGCCCCAACTCCTAAAAGCATAGCTGTAGTATTACAGTTATCATTATCAACTACTATTGAAATTGCAGGAGCTTCTTTGTGCTCAGTGTTATCTGTTATATCTACAGTGCTACTAGCATCCACATTGCCATCTCGAACACTAATACAATGATCAAGAGTATTGCCAGAAAGTTCTTTTTCTTTTCCTGTACTGTCGATCACAGATTTTGAAAATTTACCACACCTAATATTAAGATCTGCTTTGTTATCTACAAAAAACTTCATTTGACTGAATTTTCCATATTTAGCTGTAATATGGATTGGAGATATGTCATGGTCATTTTTCTTGTTAATATCAACTCCATGTTCTACAAGAAAATTTAACATTTCTTCATCGCAACCCCATCTTACTGCATGATGAATAAGTGTATTACCTTTTTTATCTATAATACTTAGCAGCTCCTTAGTTTTTTCAGTATCAATTTCCTCTATCTTATTACCGTCATCATATGTATTAGGATTACCATGTTCATCTCTCTCTAGTATTTTAGGCAAAAGAATCTTAAGCAACTCAAGACTTCCTTGCTTAATCGCAAAGTGTATTGCTTTAAACCCATTCTCATCTATTGCATCTACATCTGCCCCATTTCCAAGAAGAAGTTGAGTATTTGCATATTTCCTATGCTCAACAGCAGAAAATAATGGTGTATGTCCGTACCTATTTTTAACATTAACGTCTATCTTTTTGTCTTTATGTGCGTTTATGCCTTTACCCATAAGAATCTTAATAATCTCTCTATTATCTTTAATTTCTTTATAATTTACTGTACAATCTTTACGATCCACCTGAAGAGACTTATCATGTTCTGCATCATTATCAGTGTATTTATTGCTAGCAGCACAATGCAATGCAGAATTGCCATACTTGTCCTTAGAATGAATATCTGCTCCATGGTCTAGATAAAGTCTTACTATATCAGCTGACCCAAACCTGGAAGCTATTAATAATGGTGTAGCATTATCCACATCCTTAACATTGATATCCAGATTTTTTCTCAAAAAATGTTTCACAATATCAGTAATTAAACCTTCCTTTATAAAAGCTGTATCAGCACCAAAACATAAATTTTGTCCCAAAAGTGGTTTCATATTACTATCACCTTTTTTATGGCCAGCAACATGTAAAGGTGTATCTCCTCTATTATTTTTAATCGTATAATCAGCCTGATGTTCTATTAATAATTCCACTACATTGCTAAATCCAACATGCTCCACAGCGCAGTGTAGTGGAGTATTGCCATTCTCATCCCGTGCATTGATCAGTTTATCTCTTTTTCTTTTATCATCTTTTACTGATGCTAGTAATAGCTCAGCAATACCCTCCTGGCCGTTAGATACACGATGTAACAATGTTTGCCCACATCTATCACTTGAGTTTATATCTGCTCCGGAAGCAACAAGAAGTTTTGCAACTCTTATACATTCTGCTTTGTTAAAATAATCTATAGAAGCAGTAACAAGTTCCAATACTGCTTTACCTTGGCTTTTCGCATTGGGATCAGCTTTTGCAGTAACTAGAAGCTCTATAACAGACACATAACATGAAACATCATCCCAACCCTTACAGGCAGTATCAATAGCACACTCTATTGCTGATCTCCCTTTTCCGTTCCGTATATTAGGATCAGCTCCTGCATTCAAAAGCATACCCACGGCTTCAATATTCCAATCAACAAGGTTGTGTAACACTGTTGACTTGGTTTCTCCTCCTTTAAGGTTAAGAACGAATTTTAAATCTTTATCATCTTTATTGTTGTTTAGAAATTCTTCTAAATACCTAACACAGCCATAGTTAAAATTAATCGTATTGCCATTACGATCACAGAAAGGTTTCCCTATAGTGTTATTTATACCACAGACAGCATCATCTAGTTCCTTGCATAACCTCTCCTGATTACTTGTTAATATTGGTGATTCACTATTATTGATATTAGATTCATCCTCTTTCTGTAAGAACATTTTTTTGCCTATTTCAAAAAGAGCTTGACCACATTGTTTTAAATATTGAGTAACCATATTGCCTCCTCTAACCTTTAAAACTATTCTATATGCAACACATAGAATAATAGGTTATATCAATGTAAGTATAACTTCTCCATTAATATATCTACTTTTCTTACGTAAAAAAAGCAACATTTAAATTAACATAATTTAGGCATGTTAGATAATACTGTTTTAATACAGTTATCAAACTTCAAACCATCTTCTAACTCACTACACAGTGCAATCATTGTTAGTCCTAGTATAACCTTATTAATAAAAATTTAACTCTGCTCTAAAATAATTATATTAGCTAGATTAAAAGTAGATGGTTATATGATAGGATCGCAGCAGAACAAAAGCGCAGAAAATTTAGATGATTTTATTAAGCAATTTTCTTTTTTAAAAAATAATAGTATACCAGAAGCTTATATTAATAGCACTATAGGGAAAGGTAAATATAAGAAATATAGAAAATTGATTGAAGACTATAACACAACATTCGTAGTAAGTCAGGAAAATTCTTCGCCACCACTTCATCTTGCCGTAACTTGTAGTAAAAGTATAGATTTAGTAAAAGAAACAATATGTGCTGTATTGCAATCAGGTATAGATATTAATCACCGTGATAAGGAAGGCAACACTCCTTTAATGTGCTTACTGAATAAAGCAATTCATTTAGAAAAAAAATATGATAAAATAATTCAATAAAGGTAGCAGGGTTTCTAATAGTACGTGGTGCTAGCCTCAACATAGAAGATAACACAGGACAAAATACTGGAAAGTCTCTAATCTGGAAAGCCGTAAATCAAGATAAAATATGCAACATATATAAGTCTAAACAAGACCTATAAAATGAAGTAAAAAACCAACTAAGTAAATATATTCAAAATAACATAGAATAGGTATCAATATATGGTAGTTGTGCAAAAATTCAATTAAAAGGCGACAAAGAAGAATTGAAAGTCAGCGAATTTTTGAATAGTTCTTTTTGTAAAAACAACGGAATCTCAGGATTTTCAACATTGAACAGAAATGGAAAAAGTGGAATGCACGGTGTTGTGTCTCCAAAAGGAGTAAGACAATATGTTGTCACTGATGGCTAATATGAAATGACACTAAAATGATATGTTAAAGGAAAAGAATGTAAGATCAAAGTTAATATTAATGGTGATAGCTTTACCAAGCATATCAAAGTGATGATGTCACTGATAAGCAGTTGGCTGCAAATAGGGATGTAAAATTTGGCGATCTATACTTAAATTCTAGTTCCTAAACTCCAATTAACACTATCCGCCTACAACCTCAGACAAATTCTGAAAAGCCAAGAAAAAATATTGGGCAAGGTAATCAAACTTTACTGAGGAATTTCTCGGTAAATTAGACGAAAATAAAAAATTCCCGTTAAATCCTGTTAACCATAACAAAATTGGTAGTAATAAGGCTTAAGAGGAGCCAGAGTTAATGAAGAAATTTAAACAGGAAAAGCATTGGTTAAAAAGAATCAACTCTAAAGAATATTTCATTAGCTCAAAAACTAGAGAACGTTTAATAGAAGCTGGATTACTAAAAGAAATTCCAGTAGATGTAAAAATAGTAGAAAGTGACCAATCCAAACTGCTAGTGAACAACCAGCTAACACATATAATTCTCAAAGTAGCAAAGGTGGGGTTAATTCCGACCCAAAAGAGGAATTGTTTTGAGAAGCGTTAGAAGATAGATAATTATTTGATGAATAGAGACCTGAAACTGAGCAAAACTCTAATGTAATTCCTAGAAAATCTTCCTATAGCAAGAATTTTAATAATGGACTACTAAATTTTAACAGAGGATACTATAATACTTCATCACTTTCCGATGAAAATAAGCAAACTGGTGGCAAAATTGCAAAACTAAAAAATACTCAATATAATCAAGCTGAAAAAGTTATGAGTGAGTTAGAAGAAGTATTAAAACGGAGAAATGAAAATAAAAAATTAATATCGGTACCACAAATTACTGCAAAATACTCCACCTGTAAATGCTTATAATCCATTCTTAGAACAAGTAAAGAAAGATAAGCCTATATACATATGGTTAAAAGATAAAACAGGGAAGTTAGAAACCGATAGTATAGAAAAAGAAGAACACAGACTTTCAACTAAACATACTAACAAAACTAGCATTCATGATCAGAACAGGATTGGGATGGGAAATAATAGTCAAAAACTATCAAAACAGATTAATCAACTTTGGGCTGAACGTATTACCAAGCTACAACAAAAACACGAAAGCGGAATATCAATGTAAATTGAGATTAAAATAATTGCTTAACAAACAATAAGTCTCGTGCAATGGCAACCCTATAATGGAAGAGTAGGAACCGCGCAAAAATAATACAAACATCCCTGCAAGGCCTTGTATATTGCACACATCTGCCATATCCTTCCACTCTTCCGATGCTAAATAATAATTAATTTCTTGCTCGCTTAGACGTCTAAATTTCACAATTGTAACCACAGTTCTAATATGTTGCTTAGATCGACCTGGAGTTAATAAACAAATACTAGTATACACTCTGTGCCTTCTTCCTGATAATAAACGAATACACTTTTCCGCTTGCTCAATATTTTCTGTCTTAGGTAATATTCTTCTACCACATGCAACAACTGTATCAACACCTAGTACAAAATAATCTGGATTTGAGCTTTGCACTTTTTCAGCTTTGTTTTTTGCCATGCGTATTGAATAATCTTTCGGGAGCTCTTTTTTTAAGGGAGTTTCATCTATATCTGCAGGTAAAATTAAACCTGGCCTAATATTTATCTGTTTTAGTAGAGCTGTGCGCCTTTCTGATGATGAAGCAAGAATAAGATTATTGAGATATCGTTCTGTCACTTGTACCTTTCAGCCTTCTTATTATTCTCCCCTTTTTTGCATTTCTATCATAGATACTCATCTCAACTAATAGACTATCTCCGATAACAATACGTATCTTACTCCTTCTTACTTTACCCGATACATGGCAGATAATTTCATATTCATTATCTAACTTCACTCTAAACTCTGCAGCAGGTAACAAAGCAGTAACCACACCTTCTACTTCAAAAATTGTTTTTGATTTCTCATCTTTTACCATATGTTACAATATAATTCAATAATCTTTTAAGTCTATCATAGATTTTAAAACGTTATAAATATAAATCAGGTATACTATGAAATCTCTATGCCAAAATGATAGAGCATAATTTAAGTAGGTGCGGAAATACCTTCATTTTGCTTAGTAACATTTGGTTCCTGTATTTCTTCTATTGAAGCAGTTGGTTCATCTTCTACAAGTTATCCTTTGTATTGCTGTTCTAAAATTTCATCCCATTCTTTTATTATATTGTTGAGTTCTATTACTACTGCTAACAAATAGAAAGCAGTACCAATAAAAACTATTTCGCCAATCACTCTAATACTTCCTGCTGTTATCATAAAAGCCTTTCCTATTGTAACGCCAACTATGGGTTAGAAGAAAATAAAAAAGCCAGGCAAATAGGGTAAACTCCAATGTTGTAAAAAAAATTAAGGAGGTACACAAGAGAAGAAGGATAGCATAGAATTATTTTGCTTCGTAGATGATTTT
>JARBCG010000152.1 GCA_028803175.1 Wolbachia sp. | reverse complement strand
TATAGTAATGGCTTCAGAATGAGTAATTTCTAGTATTCTTGTAGGTTTTTTGCTGTTAGGTAGTAATTTGTCTGCACATTTTTCATCAGTTTTTTTTACAATTCGGCTTTTTTGTTTTCTTCTAATCCATAGTCGGCGTTAGTGGAAGTAAAATTATAACGACGAATAAAATATTGCCGTTATACAACAAATTTATGGCTTTATTTCTGATCAATAATTTTATTATTTACATAAAATCTTTTATTTAATAATGAATTTTACATTTTATTTATGCTAAACATATTATTATCTCGAGCAACGTATTGATAATCCTTAATACAAGTGATGTTTATAACTTTCCCATTTACTGTAATCAAAATGATCAACATAAATGCTTTTATACGCTTTACAACTCATCAAGAAACCATCATAATTATCTTAAATATATGTTAAGTAGCAGTAGTTTTCTATTGAGGTAATCCATTGATTATCTAGCGTTTTTCTAACTTGTTGTTTTTTCTTGGTGTGGTATATGAATTTAATAAATCCTAAGGTTTCAGGTATGTTTCTTGATCAAATTATTACAGTAACTGACCATAATATTACTTGGGAAAAGATTCAGAATTACCTTTATAATCTTTATGGTGAAGCTACATATAACAGCTGGCTAAGTTCACTTAAATTTGTTAGCAGTAAAAATGGAGAAATTCTACTATCTGTATCAACGAGATTCATAAAAGAGTGGATTGTAGTTCATTATATGGAAAAAATATTGTCATTATGGCAAAGTGAGGATGATAGCGTACATGCTGTAGACATTCAAGTAGTTGAGGAAAATTTTTTGGGTCCTCAGACAATAAAAAACAATAAAGAAGAAATTTTCTGCCACTTAGGTTCACCATTGGACCCAAGATTTACCTTTGATAATTTTGTTGTTGGAAAGTCAAATGAGTTAGGCTTTGCAGCAGCAAGACGTGTAGCCGAATCTATAAATCCGATACTAGGTAGTAACCCTTTATTCTTGTATGGAGGAGTAGGGCTAGGCAAAACACATCTGATGCACGCTATAGCTTGGTACATAGTTAATTCCGCATCAACAAAAAGAAAAGTGGTATATTTATCAGCGGAAAAATTTATGTATCAATATATTACAGCATTACGAAGCAAAGATATTATGTCATTTAAGGAACAATTTAGATCAGTAGATGTACTAATGGTGGATGATGTGCAGTTTATCAGTGGTAAAGACAGTACACAGGAAGAGTTTTTTCATACTTTTAATGCATTAATAGATCAAAATAAACAGCTAGTTATATCAGCTGACAGGTCACCTAGTGACCTTGATGGAGTAGAAGAAAGAATAAAGTCCCGCCTTGGTTGGGGATTAGTAGCAGATATCAACGAAACAACTTTTGAATTAAGACTTGGGATACTACAGTCTAAAGTAGAAAAAATGAATATATATGTTCCTAACAACGTATTAGACTTTTTAGCAAAGAATATAAAATCCAATATAAGAGAATTAGAAGGAGCTTTAAATAAGGTTGTAGCTCACGCGTCATTGATCGGTAGAAGTATTACAATAGAATTAGCTAACGAAACCTTAATAGACCTTCTTAGATCAAACCATAAGTCAACTTCGATAGAAGATATACAAAAAAAAGTAGCTGAATTCTTTAATATAAAAGTTGCAGACATGCACTCAAATAGCAGGCTCCGTAGTCTTGCAAGGCCAAGACAAATCGCTATGTATTTTGCTAAAAAATATACACAAAAAAGTCTTCCTGATATTGGTAGAAGCTTTGGTGGTAGAGATCATGCTACTGTCATACACGCAGTAAAGCAAATAGAAAACTTTATACAAACTGACTCAAAATTTGCTGATGAAATAAATTTACTAATAAAGATGATAAAATAAGTCTCATTTGTAATCGTATCAAACTTATATTTCAAATATTAGACTATATTAATACTTATATCAACCATAGATGTTAAAAGTAGTTTATGCATAATTTTAGACCCATACCTTGAAATTGTTGTTTTTGTAACTAATAAAGTTTCCATAAAAAGCTGACTTGATTGTACGAAAGAAAAAATATCTTTGGCATTTGCTGTGTTCTATTGTTAACTTCACAATGTAGTGAGGCGGGTGGGTTAACACCCTCGCCTTAAGGCGAACACTTTAGAGGAAATTCTGTTTTTTTAAATAATCAAAAACTATCTCAATAATAGATCGTTTTCTGAGTAAAATCTTCTCATTAAATGGCATTAACGCATTTTTCATTCCCTTTTTTATATTAGTTACAAGTTTCAAACTGTGGTCAAAAAGCTCTTGAAAAAGCTCCATTTTCATGTATCCCTTATCTCCAAATAACAGGCAGGTAAGCCTCTTTGCCATAAGTCTCTGTTTTCAGTACAACATTTTGAATTTATCACATCTCGTTAATGACTATATGCAGCTTAAAACCAAAGAACCAGCCTTTCATTTTTTCTTGCTCGCAGAACCAATGTAATAGTAGCACCAAATACCATAAAACTCTGTTTTAGAACGATTAATCTATCCTACTAATGTAATTTAGGAAACTCTGATCCATACAGAGATTTTAGGTAAAATAGATAAAAAGCTTTAAAATTTTTGCATCTTTAGCTTGTTTTATTAGATTCAGTTATGTTGAGCAGCTTCCCACATCGCACGCTCATAGCTTGAGATAAGCCATAGCATGACATGATTTTATGATA
The DNA here is from genome assembly GCA_028803175.1 of Wolbachia sp. Classification (GTDB taxonomy): domain Bacteria; phylum Pseudomonadota; class Alphaproteobacteria; order Rickettsiales; family Anaplasmataceae; genus Wolbachia. Next base: position 2,454 of record JARBCG010000152.1, on the reverse strand, counting down.
GAATAACACGGTCTTGTGAAAGGTCTATTTAAGCCTTTTTACCAATTACCACAACATTATCACTTGGAAAAAAATAATCAGGTACAACCATATTTTTTGGTGCAGGTCCACCAATAACTCGACCTGATGTGTCATAATATGAGCCATGACAAGGGCAGAACCAGCCATTACCATATTCTGTTGCGTGATCAATTGGCACACACCCTAGATGAGTGCATATTCCAAGCATAATTAACCACTCATCTTTTCCTGTACACACTCTTTGTTCATCTAATTGAGGATCTCTCAAAATTTTTACATCAACAGCTCTTGCAGCTTCAATTTCTTGTTTAGTACGTCTGCGAATAAATACTGGCTTACCTTGCCATTTTACTTTTACTCCATGCCCTTCCTGGATACCAGATAAATTCACTTCTACTGTTGACATTGCTAAAATTTCAGCAGAAGGATTCATAGAATTAACTAGCGGCCACAGTGCACTTGCACACCCAATACCTGCCATAGCACACGTAGTTAAGGTTATAAAATCTCTCTTGCTCTTATCTTCGGCCACATTTTCAGTAACCAGTACTTTTTTATTCTTAGTTAACTTTTTACCCATTATCGTTTGCTTAACCACAGGTGTGTATTTTACTTTAAATATCACATATTAATCAACAAAAACTTACCTTAACTTACATCGAGTTTAAAATCTCAATCCCTTTGACAAGCTGATGATACTTTCTATCATTTTGATTTATCACTACCATGTCAGGCTCTACACTCATTATAAGACTATCTGATGAAGAGTAATATAGTCTATTTGTGATACTGATCACGCTACTTTAGCACGTCTATTGTTTTATAAGACAGCAGCAACTATTTCAGATGTAGATTTTTCATTAATTAATACTATCACAGGCAAGCCAGAAAACATATCTACTTTGTTTTCATTACAGTGTTTTTTGTTTCCTACTCCTCTGCCACTATTTTACCATCATCAAGAAAACTATCACATACTGATATTGCTTGAGAAAATAACTCGCCATGATTATTACTCAAATCTAATCATTGCGTTATTATTTTATTTTCTTTTAGCATTGATCCAATGTTTTCTGAAGTTACTATAAGTTCTTTCATTAAATTCATAGATTTCAATGTGAACTATATCGTCTATTACATTAGTCGAAACGGTGTTTAATTCTAGTGTATGAAGTTCCATTTTCTTGAATTTTTCACTATCAAGATAATAAGAGTAAAGTTCATTTTCTATTTATGCTAACACTTCCTCAAAATATTCAACACTATCCACTCCATCAGAATTAGTAATAGGTCTAATTGTAGCAACTACTCAGAATTTAGTTTGTCTAATATGTTTGCTATTGCAAATTCAACAAGAGTTTTCTGACTAATAGGCCATGCGTATTCTTTTGGTATTTTTTTAACTATATCTTTAAATAATTCAATACTGTCATATTGAGCAACTTACTGGGCAGATAACTAGCAAGCTAATAAAAATAAAATAGTAGAAACAAATTTTATCATTGTGTTTTAAGTTTATTTAGAAAGCTTACATCATACATTGCAAAATAAAGTTAGTAAAATTCCGGTTTACTTAAAGTTTGTTAGCTGCTATTTTTGAGTATAACTTTGTATAGTGCAATATGTTTAGAGTTTTTTCTAAGATTTTGTTTACACTAATGTTTTTAGTTTCTTGTTTTTTTGTTGCACATAATGCTAAAGCTAAAGTAAAACTGAGTAAGAAATATATACCTCCTTGCAACCCAGGTGGCACAAGTTTTCATGCAGATGAAGAGTTTGCTGAGTCGTATAAGTTATATGAAAAACGTAGAAAACTCTTCAAGAAAAAAAAATTACAAGATAAGACTAACGCTAACGTAACTAAAAGAAATTTAATTAAAAAACTGCAAGAAAAAAAAATTATTAGCTCTAGTAGTAAGTCGAATTATGGTGAAGCTTGTATAATCAAAGGTGAAGAAGAAGACGCCATGATAAGTCAAGATGGCATTAATATTGCGCGTTTAAAGGGTGCAGTTTTCATAGATGATTCTTATTAAGAATCAGTTTTGCAACAAGAAAATAGACAAGGATATAAACAACAAGGCGAAAAAATCTACTTCAATACAAGAAAAAAAAGTTTCTCCCATAAATGTAACTATAAAAGAAACTCCGCCAAAAAGAATGGTTTGCTCACATGATTCTGTTGCTAATTTGAGTATCGATAGTAATACAAACACTAACAGCAAATATAGTCTAAATGATTCAGGTTCATTTAGAAGTATACTAAAGTGTTCGTCTTAAGGCAAGGGTGTTAACCCCCTACCCACCTCACTACATAAAAATCATTCCACTGTATCAACTATAATATACTTTAGTATGGTTTAGTATGGATTACAAACATAGCTCTCACAGTACGTTTAATTTAAAGTACTATTTAGTGTTCTGTACTAAGTA
>JARBCG010000004.1 GCA_028803175.1 Wolbachia sp. | reverse complement strand
TACCAGAATAACGGAAATTACTCATTCTGAAGCCATTACTATAATACTGTTTTATAAAGCTTTTTATCTATTTTACCTAAAATCTCTATATGGATCATAATTTCCTAAATTGCCTTCGTAGGATAGATTAGTCGTTCTAAAACAGAGAGTTTTATGGTATTTGATGCTACTTGATCACAGTTTATCACCAAAAAAGGACATCAAGTAAACAAGTATTCAAAGGATTTTCAGGACTTGGCAAAAGAGCAAAAGGCTGGTTCTTTGGTTTTAAGCTGCATATAGTTATTAACGATAGTGGATAAATTCAAAGTGTTGCACTGAAAAATGCAATGTGGACGACAGAAAACCCATGCCAAGCTTGAGAGGCTTACCGTCCTGTTATTTGGAGATAAGGGATACATGAAAATGGAGCTTTTTCAAATGCGTTAATGCGCTTAATGAGAAGATTTTACTTAGAAAACTATCCATTATTGAGACAGTTTTTGATTATTTAAAAAATAAGTCTAAAATTTAACATTCTCGTCATAGATCGCCAATTAACTTTTTAGTACACAATCTACCCTTGTTTCATGTTGTCTAAATGGTAAAAAGTCCAGAGTCTCCTCTATCTGCTTTTTTAGTTAATCAATAGTTGGCGTTCTCAAAGTAAGGCCAATAAACTGAAAAAGGAACGGTGGGACTGGTAGGACTTGAACCTACGACCAATTCGTTATGAGCGAACTGCTCTAACCAACTGAGCTACAATCCCCCCTTTCGATATTTATAATATACAAAAGTAAATCTGTCTATATAAACCTTAATTTATTTCACTACCAACCCAACCAGGCAAATCACTAATTGATCCAACTTTTCGGGTAATCTCCTTACCATCTTGAAAGATAATTAATGTAGGTACAGACCGGATTCCATACTTACTTGGAATCGCCGTTGCTTCTTTTTCATCTATATCAAATTTACAGACTTTAATCTTATCTTTTTTGTCCTGAGCAAATTTTTCAATATATGGCATCAACTGCTTACATGGTCCACACCACTCTGCCCAAAAATCTACTAGAACAAATCCTTTATGACCTATAACTTCAAACTCAAAATTTTGATCGGTCACCAATGTAATATTACCACTACTCATAAAAATACCTAACAGCTGTTTATCCAATATAACTCACTAACCAACAGCTAATCAACTAAATTTTTTATACATAGTTGAAACGAATATAGTTTGCTGACACAATCGAACCAAAGATCCCAGCGTAAGGTACTTGAATGACAGGAAAGAAGACAGTAGATAAACTACCTTTGAAATACAACATGAAAAAACTTATCTTGCCACTCTACATAAGGAAAAAGGCTAACCGAAGATTAGCCTTTAATCATCAAGGAGACTAGAAGCTAAACGTTACTCCAGCTTCCGCGCCAATAATGCTATAAGTAACTTTATGACTACCGTCATCTTTGGTTGTTTTGTCAAACTTAGCACCATAAGAACCAAGGTAACGAGCACCAACATATCCCTTAATTTCTGTAGTTATATCGTAGCTAACACCAACTTTTGCTTGATAAGCAAGACCAAAACCACTTTTTTGGTTATCGACAGGTGCTCTTAAAGGATTAGTAACATGCGCTGGACCAACACCAACACCAAAGTATGGAGTAACAGACATATCATCGCCAAACGATGCATCGTAGTATACATTAATCAACCCTGCGATTACTTGCAACTTATCTGCAGCATCTGGTGCAAGTGTTGCACCTTCAACAGCATTCTTATTTAACTGTGAGTAAAGTACTTCACCATCAACCCTGATGTCGTCCATTTTGTAACCAACTGCAATACCACCTCCTACGAAAGAAGCTTTGAAAGGATCAAACTCTTGAACTGATTCACCAGTTCCTTTTGTGTTCTTCATTTCAGCAATGCTTGTCTTAAAAGGTAAAAATTCTCCACTGTATTGTACACGAACATATATACTAGAATCTTCATCTTCTGGACCAATAGGAGCAGAGGCGTCAGAAAAAGCAGAGTTCGATAAACTCAGCAACGTCACTAAAGCGGCCGCTGAGAAAAATTTTTTATAATTCATAATTTGCCCTCGTTTAAAAAAAAACTAAAATTCCACCTTAGTAGTTTAGGGGAAACTCTAAGTAAGTCAAGTACTAATATCATAATTTAATCACAGAAAATGTTTGAGATTTAGGCTAATCTTGAGAGGAAGATAGAGATTTTATTAATGAATAAACTGCACTACGTGACTTTTTATTCTTAATTTTCTGATATTCTCTTACTAACACCAATATCTCCTTACTTTCTGCATCATCTTCACTACGATTATATTCAAAACTGCTACTATCTTCACTCAATGCTGTTGAACTATATGTAGAAGGATTATTATTGCCAGTATTAGGGATATCAGGAAAGAAGTACACTATATCTTTTGATAACGCCTTTGCTATATCACACAACCTACTTACTAAAACACGATTTATTCCTTTTTCATACTTTTGTATTTGCTGAAAAGTAACACCTACTTTTTTTCCCAAGTCATCCTGGCTCATTCCACATGTCAACCTTGCTTCTTTTATTCTTTTCCCTATTTCTTTATCTATATTTATAAAATTAATGCTAACTACATGATCTTTTAAATTATTAGCATCCATTCTCAACCTCTTTGATTCAAAATCCAACAAAAACCCTACAAAAACTTAAAAAGGAAGTTTAAAACCAGGAGGCAAACCCATCGTGCCTGCAAGATCAGAAGTTGCATTTGCCATACCCTCTTCTGCTTTTTTAATAGCATCATTAAACGCTGCTGTTACTAAATCTTCTATCACATCCTTTTCTTCATTTCTCATAAGCTCTAATTCTATGTTTACCTTCTTCACTTTATAACTACCAATTTTCACAACTTCTACTGTTACCTTAACCTTACCACCACCTGCAACACCTTCAAACTCTTTTCCAATGTATTTCTTTTGAGCCTCTTCAAGCTTTTTTTGCATCTCCTGTGCTTGCTTCACTACTTGATAAAAATCCACAACTCACTCCTTGTTTTCTATATTAACTATTTTTGCACCACTAAAAGTATCAAATATATCCTTGACCTCAGGCAGACAATTCAATTGATTGTGACCATTGTTTGTGTAATATGGACTAATTATAACAGTCCATTGTTGCATAGTTATCTTGTTTAAATAACCTTCTAATTTACCAGAAAAGCCACAATCCAACTTAGATAATGCTTTTAACTTTAGATATCCAGGCCTACAATCTATTAGTTCTATACTATTATGTAGCTGTTTGTAAAGATAAATTTGATTGTCCTGCTTTAATAATTCCAAAATTTTGTTGAAATCATAATTTTTTTGTTGTTTTCTTTCTATATTATGCTTATTTTCTTGCTGTTTATCCTGCGAAAGAACTTTTTTTACCACATGCTCTGGAGAAGGCAAATCAGAGAGATAACAAAGACTGATCAGCATCATTTCAGCAGCTATATCATTGCATGTTGAAGCTTTTATATCTTGAATACCTTTAAGCAAAACCTTCCACAGTCTTGAAAAAAATATTAAAGACTTCTTTACGCTTAGTTCTTTTATTCTGCTCACTTCATATTCTGTAACTGCACTATCAATCTCTTTTGTAATTAAAAAACGACACGATAATTGAATTATCTGTAGTAAATCTTCAAAAATATTAAGTGAATTTGCTGTATTTGCTCCTTTGTCGAATACAGCTAAAGCTTCGTGTAAATTACCATCTAATATTGCTTGTAATAAATCAAATATTATATCCTTATCTACTAACCCAAGTATATTCATAACGTTTGATGTGGATATCACACCATCTTTGCTATATAACACCGCTTGATTAATTAAAAATAAAGCATTGCGCATTGAGTTTCCGGAAGGGCGTGCAATCAATTCTAACGTTCCTTTTTCAATGGAATAATTCTCTTTTTGTGCAACATCGCTTAAACGTTCTGCTATTTTAGTTGCAGGAATATTATGTAAATCAAATCTTTGACAACGTGCAATAATAGTTACTGGTATTTTTTTTATTTCTGTTGTTGCTAAAACGAATTTCACATTTGATGGTGGCTCTTCTAGAGTTTTTAGCAACACGTTAAATGCACTGTTAGACAACATGTGCACCTCATCTATTATATAGACCTTGAATTTAGAGCTTATTGGTGAATAGCAAATATCACTTAGGATTACTTTAATATCATCAATACTGGTGTGACTTGCTGCATCAATTTCGACGACGTCCGGGTGTCTTGAATCTTTTATTGCTAAACAGTTTTCACATGATCCACAAGGTGCAAAAGTCGGTCCTATGGAACAATTCAGGCATAGGGCTATTATTCTTGCTGTTGTAGTTTTACCAACTCCACTACTACCAGAGAGTAGTATAGATTGAGGAATTTTGTTTAGAGTAAACGCATTTTCTAATATGCGTACTAATATTTCTTGACCGACTAAGTCTTTAAAACTGCTAGGGCGATATTTCAATGCTATGTTCATAGCTTAAAGATAAAATGAGATAATAAAAGTAGGTATGCAACCCAAAAAGATTCTGATGTGGCTGCTTCATTTCTGATCTGACCAAGTTACAGAGTTTTCGCCTGCATACCTTATAAAATATTATACTTTTTTTTTTATTTAGCAAGGTATATCCTATGTTAACCTTATAACTCATACGTTGGTTCACTCAAGTACCTATAAGGTTGTCATCCAAGTAGTTGGCACTGAGATCCAGGATTTTATAACAATTAGATCCTATAGCTTAGCTATAGGATCACAATAAGGTTTGTAGTATATGGGAATTAATTATGATTTTATATCACTTTCCTCTCTGTCCATTTTCAAGAAAAGTTAGAGTCCTTTTGAAAGAGAAAAAACTAAACTGTGATTTAATATATGAAAATCCATGGGAAAAGCGAGATAAGTTTATGGAAATTAACCAAGCAGGGCAGGTGCCAGTATTGATAGATAATAATTTTATCATAACAGACAGTAATGCTATTTGCGAGTATCTGGAAGAAACTTATAATAGCGATGTTAAATTATTTGGTTCATCTACCATTATAAAATCTAAAGTACGCGCTCTCACCAATTGGTTTGATAATAAATTTTACAACGAGGTTACTAAATATATTATAAATGAAAGAATAATTCTGAACCATAGTCCTGATTCTAGATTTCTTCATGCAGCTCAACATAACTTATCTTGTCATATAGAATACGTTGAGCACTTAATTGGTACGAATATTTGGATTGCAACTGATAAATTTACTTTAGCTGATATTGCTTTGGCATCACATATTTCTGTTATAGATTATGTTAGTAGTTTTCCATGGGAAAAATGTGAAGTTCTTAAAGGATGGTACTCAATTGTTAAATCTAGGCCTAGTTTCCGTGATGTATTACTCGATAAAGTTTCAGGATTAATCCCTCCTAAGCATTATACAGAACTTGATTTTTAACCTACGTAAGCTTTAATGCAACAGTCATTCCTTCATCAGTTGGTATTAAAATAGAATGATATTTCTTTTCATCTGACAATCTGTTATTAAACTCTCTCATAGCAGTCCATGATTGTTCTGATACTCCATTAGGAGATGACTCCAGAAATACCGTATTAAACAGTAAAGTGTTATCTGCAACAATTAATCCATCTTTTTTTATATGTAGTTCTGCCCAATCTAGATACCTAGAATAACCACCTTTATCAGCATCGATAAATATCATATCAAATGGTGCTTTTGTTGATAATACGTTAAGTTTTTTTAGTGCATTGCCCTCTATTAAAGTAATTTTGTTGTTCAGGTTAAGAGAATCAAAATTTTTTTTTGCTATTTGCGAATGTTCAGGATTGTTTTCTATTGTGTAAATATGACCGTTCTCTGGAATGGCTTTAGCCATACAGATTGATGAGTAACCATACAACGTGCCGACCTCTACGATATTTTTTATTTTACAGAGCTTGATGAATAAACTTAATAACTTTCCTTCTTCAGGGCTAATTTGAATAAGTTGCTTTTTTTCAAAAATGCAATATCCTTCTATTCTTTTGTACTCTTTTGCAAATAAGCTTCTTATGTATAATAATTTTGTGTTAAAGTGATTGCGCATTATACTTTGTGCTATAAAGTAAAAGGACTTAATTTATATAAAATTGGTAAACAACAATAGCACAGTTAAAAATAATAATAACGCTTACTTTAAATTATTATTTTATAATGTAAAATTTTAAGTGACAGGAGTTATTATACATTGTACTATAATCAACTAGTATAATAATTAGTCAATTATTAAATGAAAATCAAGGAGATTGTTTATGCACATTTCTCTTTTTAAAATGCATATTTTTATAATCAATTAGAGGGGGGGTTATATGTCTTATAATATTGCTAGTGAAGCTGACACACTAAGTGAAAAGTCTAGCAAAGATGAAGGAGCTTCGTTACTACAAAGTCCAGCTTATCGTGAACAATACAAGGTAAATTTTGATTGTGCTCAGAAAAAAGGAATGGATATTGTTCAATGTAATGACGGGACAATAATATTCATAGAGAATAAACCTGCTATGTATTATTATGGTTGGGACTCTAAAAAAAGAGAATTTGTACGTAAAAAGCCATCGACACCAGCAAAAAATGATAATGCAGATTAGACTTTTGCTTGTCAATAAGCTGCGGTAGGTATCATTCTACTGTAGCTTTTTCATATAACCTGTCTATCACATTAATGAAGTATTCTAGTTTTCTGTGACCTTCGTGCTTGATTTCATTATAATCTATATAGGATTTGTTGTTGTTAAACTTGATAAAAAATATTGGGGTAGCCATTATACCAAGCTTATTAATTGCAAGCGATTTATCATTTATAATCTTGTCCATTATTTTTTTATTATCAATGCATTGATTAAATGTATCCTGTTTCAAGTTACTTAATGCAGCAATCTTTTGTAATAAAGTTAAATCACTCAAATTGGAGTAGTTCCATGAGTCTATTGAGCCAAAAACAGCTTTATTAAAATTAAAATAATCTTCTTGTTTTTCATAACAATTGCTTAACATTGCAGCCTTGAGTGCTCGATAATCCAAAGGGAAATGCCGAAATATGTATAACATTCTACCTGTGTCTATATATTTCTTTTTAATTTTTGGAAAGATATCCTTATGGAAGAGAGAGCAATGATAGCAAGTTAACGAAGCATACTCTATCATTAGAATTGGTGCCTTTAGATCTCCTAAATATTTATCATCAGGTAATGGTGATAATAGTTCTTCTTGTGTTATTTCATTGGAGTTTTTTTGAATATTTTGATCATTAGGTAAGTCTCGCTTAACAGTAGCATATGAACTGACGCTTACAAAAATTAAGAAAAACAATAATCTAAAAACCATAACAATATAAATACCAAACTGATCAGAAAATTATGTGTTTATATGAATATTAATGTCAAGATAACTTTTGCTTGATAAACCGTTCAGCCCTGTCTTTAAATGCAGCAATTATTCTACTTTGTGTATATTCATACACTGAGTTTAATAACATTGAAAATGCATTGGACTTAAATTTAAATTCTATATAAAACTTTACCATAGTTTTATTTTCATCTATAAGAATAAACTGCCATTCGTTATATAGATGCTTAAATATTCCATTTGATGATGCAACTTTGATCCACCCTTCATTTGTTTTATTAGGAGGCATGGCAGTGATTTCTGATGTATATTGTCCGTTAATTCCATGAAAAGCTGCTAGTAAATCAACAACCATATGATTATTAACTTTTTTCTTTATATAAACTGCTTTGCACCAAGGGACAAAATTAGGATATTTCTCAACGTCAATCACTGTCTGAAATATCTCATAAGGTGAGCAGAAAAAAGTATCTTGTTCTTTATATTGATGAAGCATAACCTAAACCAATTAAAAAGGGACCCGTATCTACCGTCAGCCTTAGTAGATTCCTGAGACCTTAAGTCAAGGTGGGCATCACATATTAATTTAAACAAAACTAACAGAGGCGATTCCCTTGTCTAAAAATTATCGCTCGGGAAATTTGACTTAACTCATAACGAATAGAACAGATCCTATACATTATAACTAATTTAGATCGGACATGTCTATGAATATATTGAAATTAGTAATAAAGTTAACTATTATTTAATTTTTGTAAAATCTTATACCTCAAGTATAATAGTTAATTATTTAATAAATATGTATTATGAATATTAAAAAAGCCTTAATCATTGTTGTTTTTATTGTAACTTCATCAAATTCTTACACTGGACCTCATTTGAATCCTATTTATGGTGAGACATTTTTAGAAAAAGCTCAGGTGAGCACTGCAGAATACTTGTATGCGCTTGATAACTATAGATCATCTTCGGCAACAAAATTGCCATCAGAAGTCGAGTTGCACAAGAGATATGCTAACTGTGTAGATCAAAAGACTTTTGTGTATACTATGAAGCAGCAAGTAGATGAAATATCTATGAGAGAAAATAAAAAAAACCGAGAATATGTATATGAAAAACTACAAGAAATTATTCAGGACAATGTTAATCTAAAAGGAATATCCAGATTTGTTATGGGAAAATATTGGGCTTTGACCACAGAGAAAGAAAAGGAAGATTTTTTAAGAGAATATGAGGTTTATCTTACAAATTTGTGTATTAAAATTTTATATAGGTATATGAATGACAGCGAAATGACCATAATGAGCTCAAGAGAAGCTGGAGATAAAGTTTGCTTAGTAAGCACAAGATTTACTTATAGTAATGAGGAATTTACAAATATTGATTTTAAGGTTACTGAGAGTAACAATTTCTTCTTAATAAGTGACGTTATAATGAGTGGTATAAGTATTGCAATTAGTCAACGTGCTCAATTTAGTGAAAAAATTGACACATACGGTATAGCAAGTGTAATAGAAGAACTAAAATGCAATAATGATTTATGATATACATACCTCACTGGCCTAAGCCGCTTGGTAGTAGACTGAATGACTATTCTCTTGATCGCATAAAGAGTTTTTTGAGCAAATTAGGCAATCCTGAAAAGAAAATACCTCCCATTGTACACATAGCTGGCACTAACGGAAAAGGTTCAACTCTAGCCTTTATAAGGCATATAATGCAAGCAGCTGGGTATAAAGTTCATGCATATACTTCCCCACATTTAGTACACTTTAATGAAAGAGTAGTGATTGCAGGCAGCTATATTGATGACAATGAGTTATACAATTTGCTGGAAGAGTGTCGTGCAGCAATTTCGGAGCAGTTAATCACTTTATTTGAAGCTGCAACAATTGCAGCGTTTCTTGCTTTTTCATGTAATAAAGCTGACGTTACTTTAATTGAAGTTGGTATGGGTGGTAGGCTTGATGCAACAAATGTTATAGATGACCCAATTTTAACGATAATAACTTCTATTGCGCTTGATCATACCGAATATCTTGGCCCTAGTGTAGAAATTATAGCAGGTGAAAAAGCTGGAATAATGAAACCTAATGTTACTTGTGTAATTGCACCGCAAGAAAAATCCGTAATGAACGCATTAGAATTTCATGCAATCAGCAAAAAATCTCCTTTATGCAGAGGAGGTTTTGAGTGGAATTGCAAAAAACAAGGTAGGAGAATGATTTTCCAATCAGCTGTTCAATCGATAGAATTCCCTTTACCTTCACTTAAAGGTGATCACCAGATAATTAATGCAGGTAATGCCATTGCAGCTAGCAGTATTCTATGTGGAAAGTATGGATTTGATATTGGAGAAGAAGATATTTCTGCAGGTCTGCAACATACTTGTTGGCCAGCAAGATTAGAACGTATAAAGGAAGGTAAGTTAATTTCCTTATTACCAGAAGATTGGCAGTTGTTTTTGGATGGTGCACACAATAATGATGGTGCTAAAGTGCTGTCTAAATGGATAGGAAATAATTTTACTGAAGGCATCTATGTTATTTTTGGTGTTACTCGCAACAGGAATGTGGAGGGGTTTTTGAAGCATTTAAAAACATATGTTAAGTTACTGTGTGCAGTTTGTGTAAAATCAGAGCCTAATGCAACAACTACAAATTTAATTAAAGAAAAAGCCGGCAATATAGGAATAGATACTATTGAGTGTGAATCTATCAGTGATGCTATATTAAACCACATATTAAAGGTCCCTATTAAAAATATAAAAACTATATTGATTTGTGGATCGTTGTTTTTAGCTAGGGACCTTGCTATGGAGAATTTTAGCTAAGTTGTGTTTCTTTGTGAACCTGCACATTAAAAGTGCTACAAGAGTCTACCGTGCTACTTGATTCACCTTCAGGTGATAATCTCTGAGGTTTTTTCTTCTTGCTCAGAACTTTTTTCCTCATTTTTCACAAGATTTACGACCTTTCTTTCATAAATTTCATCTGTTAACTCTTTTAATGCTAAACATCCACATGCTATAATAGATGCAATCAGCATGCTGTCAAAACCAAAACATAATAAGTAAGTTAGACCTATCAAAGCAGGTTGTAAGAAATTTAAGACGTCAGGTTTATGAGTATCAGCATAAGTAAAGCATTTTTTTTAAACCTAGAGTCTTTAACACGTTACAAATAAGACTAGTACATATGAAAAAGCAAAAAGCAGCGATAGGAAGTATAGTGAGAGACATTATACAGTAGGCAATACAATAGCCAAACAAGTGAGTTTGATCGCTAAATAAAATAATGATATAAATAAAGAGATGCCTAACAGTGAGCTTATCAAACTAAAAATATAAGCATGTTGTGTATGTCTATCATTCCAGTTTATTTTATTTTTTAACACTTGAGGTTTGTATCTTGTCAAATCCTCACTTTTAATAATCAAGCTACCTCTACCATTGCATAATGGGTTAACGTATATTAAAAGCTTTGCCCTAGCCGTAAAAATAGGTTGTGCTTCTTTATAAGGCTCTTCAATTTTATCTAAGCAAATTTCATCTAGTGTGAATTTGTTGTAGATTTCTAGAGACAACTTTTTTATTTTTTTGTGCATTAATATGAATATTTTTGCGCAATCTTCACCCACTACTTCTTGTGCTTTTATGCCAAATTTCTTAAATAAACTCTCATTGTAGTCATACTATCCCTTTCTTAATTTGAAGTTCATGTCACACCTATAAAAAACTTATACAAATGTGGTATTATCTTGTGTCAATATTAAGAATTACTAGTTCATCAATATCTCCCTTTTTCCTGAGTGACTTGGGGGACTGACAATACCTTCTTTTTCCATTCTATCAACAATATTTGCAGCTCTGTTGTAACCTATTCTAAGCTGCCGTTGAATATAGCTAGTTGAAACTTTTTGGTCTCTTTGCACTATAGATACTGCTTGGTTATATAGGTCATTTTCTTCATCTTGCATCTTATCATCCATCTCTGATGCAGAATTTTCATCTTCCTTGGTGATTTCTTCCATGTAGTTTGGTTCACCCTGCATTTTAAGGTGCTCAACTATATCTTGTACTTCATCATCGCTAACAAAAGGACCATGCACTCTTATGATTTTTCCACCAGAAGCCATATAAAGCATATCTCCCATACCAAGCAATTGTTCAGCGCCTTGTTCACCGAGTATTGTACGGCTATCTATTTTAGAAGTGACTGCAAAACTAATCCTAGTTGGAAAATTTGCCTTTATTACACCAGTGATCACATCAACAGATGGACGTTGTGTTGCCATAATTATGTGTATTCCTGCAGCTCTGGCCATTTGAGCCAAACGCTGAATTGAGCACTCTATCTCTTTACCTGCAACGAGCATAAGATCAGCCATTTCATCTACAATGACTACAATGTATGGAAAAGCCTCCATTTTTATTGGTATTTTTTCAAATATAGGCTTACCTGTTGTTGAGTTAAATCCAATCTGTACAACACGTTCTAATTCTATTCCGTTATTCATTGCTTCCGTGATTTTTTGGTTATAATTTATAACGTTACGTACATTTAAATATGACATAATGCGATAACGATTTTCCATTTCTTTCACTATCCACTTGAGGGCAATAATAGCTTTTTTTGGCTCAGTAACCACCGGTGCGATTAAGTGCGGTATAGAGTCGTATATAGAAAGCTCCAGCATTTTAGGATCGATCATTATCATCTTACATTCGTCAGGATTTAATCGATATATGAGCGAAAGAATCATGGTATTAATCGCAACTGATTTACCTGATCCTGTGGTTCCAGCAACGAGCAGGTGAGGCATTTTTGTTAAATCTGCAATAACTGGCTTTCCACTTATTTCTTTACCTAGCGCTATTGGAAGATTTAAATTAGAATTCTGATACTCCGGCGATTCAAGTAAATCACGCAACATCACAATTTCTCGTTCTTTGTTTGGCAACTCTATTCCCATAGCATTTTGCCCGCGTATTATTGAAATACGTGCTGAAAGTGCACTCATTGAGCGTGCGATGTCATCTGCAAGTCCGATTACTCTTGCAGACTTTGTGCCAGCTTGTGGTTCAAGTTTATATAAAGTTACAACCGGTCCATAACAAACGTTAATAATTTGGCCTTGAATACCAAAGTCATTTAAGACTTTCTCTAATAAGGTTAAAGTTTGATTGCTTTCTGCTTCATTTAACTTTCTTTTCTGCAATGACTCTCGAGGTTTAGAAAGCAAATTAATACTTGGAAGTACAAAATTGCTAGAAGATTTAAGAACTTCCTCAGTAGTTTTCTTTTGTTTTTCTCTTTGTTGCTGTTTGATTGTTTGAACCATTTGGCTTTTTTTTATTATTGGTGGTGCAGTGGAGTATCCGGTAGGTTTGCGCAATCTAAAAAATATAATCCTTACCAACGGGAAAGCTGCTTTTTTGTATATGAAAAACAGAGAGTAAGCTGTCCTTTTCCAACCAATAAGTCCTACCAGGCCTATTGATGTTACTATCACAAATACAAAAAATGGACAGTAATTTAGCAGCGCATCTCCTATTATTCCTCCATTCCTATATCTCTCAGTTATATTGAGCGAAAGTTCAGGTAATATTACGCATATTCCTAAATTTACTAGTATCAAATACAGAATTTCTAGTAATATTTTTGATGGTATGAAGATTAGTAAATAAACTATAGTTGTGGTTATTGTGATGCTAGTCAGTCCAAGGAACTGCACTAATATGTCGGCTAAATATGAACCTACTATCCCACCTAAATTTGTGACTTCTTCACTTGTCACTGTGTTTAAGGATGGATCCTTGTAATTATAGCTAAAAACTGATATATATACGTATATTAAAAGCAATAGGTATATAGCCGATTTCAGATATTTTTTTAACATCTAATTAAAATAGTAAATCATTGTATATTTTACAAAGTGTATTACTATTAGCAATATAATTACAGATAAGTATAATCCATTAAATGTTTGTACATGCCTTCTAATAAACTTTAGTGGTGGATAGGTAAGTTGATTCAAAGTGTACATTATACTATTTACAATTTCATTATACATGTTTATCACATTAAATTTGACCAGCCAGTTTAGAACGATCCAGCATATTAGAACTAAGCTATAGAGATCAAGCAACATATTAATTAAGTATATGATTGGGTGCATGAGTCACATTGCAAATAATTTTTAGTGTATATTTATCGCCTAAGTAAGAGCAAATCAAGTCTTTGTATTATATTTTACACTTCTAAAAAGAAAAACCTCTAATTATTTGCAGTTGTGACTGCAATATTATGCACATTAAAAACTTAATAAAAATCTTAATAATTTACATAAAATATTAAATTATTAATTATTCTGTTTAATTTTGCATAAACAAAAGAAACAGAAAAGATTATACTAAATTGTAAAAAAACTAAGGAGGTACCCCAGAGGGAAAGGATAGCATGGAATTATTTTGCTTTGTAGATGATTTTTGCAAAATAGTAGATGAAAAATGTGCAGACAAATTCTAAAGCAATTACTATAATACTGTT
>JARBCG010000151.1 GCA_028803175.1 Wolbachia sp. | reverse complement strand
ACATAGCTCTCACAGTACGTTTAATTTAAAGTACCATTTAGTGTTCTGTACTAAGTACAGATTAAGTACAGATATAGAATATTTACAGGTCAAACAACAGTGCGTAACAAAGAAACTATCAGGGATAGTATGTACTGCAAACTACGCAGATATCTTAATAGGTAATATTACTCATGACCATATACTAATCTCTATGTCTACCAGCATGGTGCTATCTAAGTTGGTGCAGTATATTAATGGAAAGAGTAGTCACAAGTTATTCCTGTAATTTGAACACTTAAGAAAAAGAAAAAAATATTTGGAGTAGAACCTTTGGTAAGATGATACTTTTCTGTTACAGTTGGCAATGTGAATTCTACAGATTTACAGAAGTATATCAAAGAATAAGGAAGTCCTCATAGCTATTCTAAAGCCTCTGTTTTTTCCAATCAAATCTTCTCCTGAGTTTAGTGAAGTTAATAGTGAAAAAACAATTGGTAATAATGAGCTCAAGGATAATGAACATCCTCTCAGTGTTTGTGCGATAGGTGGAATTTAATAACTTAATTTATAGAAATCAAAAAAGTTCTTTTTTAAAAAACTTAAGTTATACTTATATAGTGTTTAACATCTAGTGTAGTAACTATGCCCGATTTAAAAAATAATTCCTGCCTTCATGGTGACAATGCAGAGTTTGTAGAAGAAATATATAACCGTTATTTGCAAGGCGATAAATCAATAGGGGAAGATTGGCTGGGAATTTTTTCAAGTGACGTAGAAATCAATAGAACAGATTCTTCTAATGTACAGAGTACAAAAACGGATAATCTAGCTTCTACACTAGCGGATTTTTTTAGATCTTATGGGCATTTTTTTGCAGATGTAAATCCTTTATCACCAAATACAAATCAACCGGTAGATTATCAAAAATACTCAAATTTACCTTATGTCATTCCAGTGTGTGACACTGGGATGACAGGGGATCTTTTAATAAACTTAAATGGCTTATTTGGTAAAAGCGAGATCACTGCTGGAGAGTTTATTTCAATATTAAGGGACATTTACTGTAAAAATATCGGATTTGAATTTATGCACATTTCTTCTTATGAAGAAAGGATGTGGCTACAAGAGAAAATTGAAAATCGAAATTGTAAACTGGATTCAAAAGATAAAAAAGAGATCTTAAAGCATCTAGTTGAATCTGAAATGTTCGAACAGTTCCTGCATATGAAATTTCCAGGATATAAACGTTTTTCTATCGAGGGAGGAGAGTCAACAGTTGTTGCAATTGAGAAGGTCATTAGTAATTCTACAACTTTTGGCATTAAAGAAGTCGTGATCGGTATGGCACATCGTGGACGACTAAATGTTCTTACTAAAGTTATGGGAAAGGAATATTCTGCGATGCTATCTGAATTTCAGGGAAATCTTGCATATCCTGGTGACCTTGATGTTTCTGGTGATGTTAAATATCACCTTGGCTGTTCTTCTGATCGAACACTTGATAATAACAAAAAGATACACTTAAGTTTATGCTCTAATCCATCTCATCTTGAAGCGATAAATCCAGTATTAGCAGGAAGAGTAAGAGCAAAACAAAGTTCTAAAGAGGATAATTCTGTACTTGGAATATCAATACATGGTGATGCAGCTTTCATAGGTCAGGGAGTTGTTGCTGAAACCCTAACCTTAAGCAATATTGAGGGTTATAAGGTGGGCGGAATTGTGCATATTGTAATCAACAACCAGGTTGGCTTCACTGCCAACCCATGTTGCATACGTTCTTCCTTTTACTGCACTGATGTGGCTAAGTCTATAGAAGCCCCTGTATTTCATGTTAATGGAGATAACCCAGAAGCTGTGAGTTTTGCTGCAAGCCTTGCAATGGAGTATAGGCAAAAATTCAAAAAAGACGTAGTAATTGATATAATATGTTATCGTAGATACGGTCACAATGAAGGTGATGAACCAAATTTTACTCAGCCATTGATGTATAAGTCCATATCAAAGCATAAAACTCCTGGAAAATTGTATGAAGAGAAATTGATTGCAGAGAAAGTGATAGATAGCAATGAAGTGAATAAATTGCGTGATGAATTTAGAGCAAAACTAGACAAAAGTCTTGCTGAATCAGTAAATTTCACTCCTGAAAAAGCTGATTGGTTTGGTGGAATATGGTCAAAGTTGAGGAGAGCAAGACTTAATGATCTGAGTGAATATTCTACAGACTCTAAAATTTCAAAAGACAAATTAAAGAAGTTGGGTGTGCATATAAATAGCAATATTCCAAGTAGTTTTAATATTAATAATAAGGTGAGAAAAATACTCGATGGAAGATTAGAAAGTATAAATTCAGGTAGTAATATTGATTGGGCGACAGCTGAAAGTCTTGCGTTTGGATCGCTGTTGACCGAAGGAATAGGAGTACGTTTATCAGGACAAGATTGTGGTCGTGGAACTTTCTCGCACCGTCATTCAAGGCTTATTGATCAAGTGACAGAAGAAGCTTTTATTCCGCTAAATAATATTAACGAAAAACAAGCTTGCTTTGAAGTAATAGATAGCGCTTTATCTGAGTATGCTGTGATGGGTTTT
>JARBCG010000030.1 GCA_028803175.1 Wolbachia sp. | reverse complement strand
TACTTAGTACAGAACACTAAATGGTACTTTAAATTAAACGTACTGTGAGAGCTATGTTTGTAATCCATACTAAACCATACTAAAGTACTCCAACACTAAAGTGTTCGCCTTAAGGCGAGGGTGTTAACCCACCAACCTCACTACATAAAATAAACACTCTGCACAAAAAGGAAAGCTTATATAACATTTTTATGCTTGATTTTTTAATAAAGAATTAACAAAAGGAATTGTAACACCTGATCCCATCGATTTGTTGTCTATTTCCTCCACGATCCTATTAATACTACAAAAAGAACGTTCTATCCTTGCTAAAATATAATTGATTACCTTCAAATCAACTTTTAACTGTTTATCTGAAAATCTTTTGATTAACACAATCCTGAGTAATTCCTCACTTGCAGGTGCAATTTTTACACTAATCGTCGATAATATTCGAGAACTTAAATCTTTTAATCCGAAATTAAGTTTTTTTGGTGAGATTGAAGAAGTTATTAGCAATTTTTTGTTATTTTCTTTCATATAGTTATAACAGTGTAGCAACATTATTTCATCTTGAATATTTTGTATATCCTCTAAAATAAAAGCATTGCTATATCTAATATCACTTACAAAATTATTCACGTTTATAAAAATTGCATTATTTTTTAACTGCCAAATATGAGCAAGGTGAGTTTTTCCAGAACTTTTAGAACCAAAAAGAATTAGACATCTCCAAGATAAATCGTTAATTACTAGATCATATATGTGCTTGTTTTCACCTAAAACTATGTAATTTTTCTGATTATAATCAATTTGATTATTATGAAATAAACTTAGTTGCACATTAGCCGTTCTTATAAAATTCACTTTTAAAATACCTATTGATTGCAAATTCTACTGACACATTAAATATTGCCACTATAGGAATAAAGAGCAATATACCAATCAATCCAAAATATGAAACACATATAGTGATTCCAATGATAATAGTAGCTGCATGTATATGAACTTTTTTTCCTACTAACAAAGGAACCAATATATTTGAGTCTATTAACTGTCCAACACAAAACAATACTAAAACAGCAATTCCTTCGAACCATCCACTAAACTGAGTGACAGCACTCAGAAAACCAATAGTAGTGTATAGTAACGGCCCTATATAAGGTATAAATGTTAACGCCCCTGATAAAATCCCAATAATAATATAGTGCTTTAATCCCAGTACACTAAGACCTATGGAGTAAAATACCATCATGACAATGCATACATTTACCTGGCCTTTGAGATAATTAGATATAATGAAATCTACCTTCGAAAAGTAATCTACAACTTTCTCTCCGTAAGGAATAGGTATTAACTTATGAGCTTTTTCTATGATTAAAGGCCAATCACGTAATATGTAGAAAAACATTACTGGTGTAATTACCGTTAATGATACTATATGGATCAGACTAAAACCTGAGCTTAACACTTGGACTATAAAACTACTTGCAGTATCAAAAGCGTTTATAAAATAAGACATATAATCACTGTAACTTTCTGCTAGATTTTGAGATAAGTGATCAAACAAATTTTTATCAATTTTTATATTAAGAAATTCTAGTAAAGATGGAATTATTTTAAGTTGCAATGAAGGTACTTCGCTGACTAAAAAGTCTAATACTGAAGTAATCTGAACATATATAATAGGCAGAACAAATGTTATGACTAATATAAAACCCATTAGTAAAGAAAGTATTATAAAAATTACGGAATATAAACGTGGTATTTTATACTTTTCTAGCTTTATTACTAGTGGATTAAATAAATATGCAGCAACAACAGATGCGAGGCATGGAAAAATCATAGGGCGCATCAAAAACAATGTACCCACTATGAAAAATAATATAAAGTAAATAGTTACATGACGTTCTTGCATATCTTTAGCATAGCAAATTTACTGAGAAATATACAGTTTATTTTCTCTATACTAAAGATACTATACTGCTTAGAGACTGTACACAATGGTTACTTGTATGAGTTATCATGGAACCTTCTAGACCTCTTGGTTTATCAAGATCTACAAATGATATATTACGCTTATCCACCATTTCCCCAATTTCTCAAGTTTTGTTTCAAAATTTTCTTTGCCATAATCTCGGTTTTTGTTAAGAAAAATCTCATTTTTTTGTTCCAACTTGATCAATAGTTCTTGAAGTTCTTTAATTTCCTCAACACTACTATCTATTAGAATTTTTTTAAGATAAAGCCTAGCTGTCCTTTTTGATTTGTTCCAAGTTTCAAATTGATTAATATTGTTTTTAACTTACTGGTGTTCTTTTATTCTTTAATTAACTTATCTCGTATATATTCTTTATATCACTGCCTGGAAGTGCATATAACGCAGCAAGAAGCTTTTTTGATACTGAAAATGCACCAAGCATACATGAAAGCGCTAGGTCTGGACATAGTGATGAGCATAATACTACAGAAAAGAAACCATAAGTTCCTGACATCACGCTCAAAGATGCAGCATTATTTAACAGAACTAACGTGGAAACTAAAGTATGGAGCAAGCAACATCAATCAAAAGGCGATTCATGGAAAAAGGCAGCAGAAAACACAAAAGCTGATACAAGTACACAAGCAATCCGTTCCTAAACTAAAAGTCACCGCAATGCTGGCTTCTCTTATCTTTGACCTTATAACCCAATACAAAACCCTTCTAAACTTAAAACTTTCTTTTTAAGGTTAGTGAATCTAATACTGATTATATACTTATCAGGTAATTTATCATTTAACCCTTACTGTTTCTTTTTCTTGCTATTCGACTTCTAGAACTCATAATTCCATCAATATCATGCACTGGAAAAATTTATTGAACAACAATCTTAAAATCAATTTTATTAAAATATTTATTTTCTATTAATACGCGATATCTCTGCTGACAATAAAGATCGTATTCGATTACACATTGAGTAATATAGTTTATAATTTAACTATATTATTAATTAGCGAAGTGAAGTATGAAATTTATTAAAAAATGTAGTAACCTGTGGAATCGTGTTGCTACTTCCGTTAAATTAGCTATGTTTTGGTGTAGAGGTGAATATAATGCTAAATCTAGTGATGACGAAGTATCGCAAATTAGGAATGACATAAAAGAGGTGAAATTATTAAGTTACATAATATTAGATTGTGTTTATAGAGCTAGTTCATGGAAAACTAATAAAACAGGTGATAACAAATCCACAGAACCTTGCAATTCTGGGAAAAATACTAAGTGGAGTGAAAGACATCAACAAATAGGTAGCGCGTAATCGGAATAAGAACTAGAAGCAAAAGGAAAAGTGAAGGAAAAGTGGTTGATAAAAGAGGTGTACTTCACACTATTGTATAAAACCAAAGCCGTAGCAGTGCAGTGGCTACTCCTTGACTTACAATCTTTCTTCAATCCAGGCCGCTTGAATAGCTTCTAGTATTTTTTCATTACAGCGCTTTTCATCATCATCAAAACCCTCTAGACCTAAAGCCTTCTTTTTAAGATCAGTGAATCTGATACTCACTATATCTGCATCAGGGAATTTATCTTGTAATGCTTCTGCAATATCCTCTATATCAAGCCATTTCATATTTTATTCATGCTTATAATTTTATATTTATAATTTATAAATCAAATTGGTGCCCATAGGGAGACTTGAACTCCCAAGGTCGCAAAACCCACGGATTTTAAGTCCGCTGCGTCTACCATTCCGCCACACGGGCTTTTATTTTCACCTAGAGTAAAATTCTACTACTAAATTAACTTCCATATCTGCCGAGTAAGGAACCTCAGAGTATTGAGGCACTCTCAAATATTTAACTGAGCGCTGCTCATTATTAACCTCTAAGTAATCTGGTGATTTATGCTCTTGCTTTTGTATAGCCCATTCTACTATCGGAATCTTCGATGCTCTTTCTCTTATTTTGACTATATCACCTGGTTTTATCCTATAACTTGGTATATTAACAATTTTACTATTAACCATGACATGCTTATGAGATATAAGTTGCTTTGCTGAATAAATTGTTGGCACTAGACTAGAATGATATAAAACAGAGCTTAATCTTGACTCAAGAAATCCTATAAAATTATCAGCAGTATATCCCTTTCTATTGTAAGCATCTAAAAACGTGCGTCTTAACTGCTTACTTGAAATTGCATAGTAAAATTTAAATTTCTTTTGTGCAGCAAACTGTTTACCAAAGTCAGATAATTTTTTAAATCCAAGAATACCATGTTGACCAGGAGGATATTTCCTCTTATTTACTGGATCTTTTGTTCTGCCCCATAAATTTATACCAAGCCTACGGCTTACTCTATACTTTCTTCTAATAACGGTTGTCATATAAGATTCTAATCATTCAACCGTAGATTATCAAGGATTTTAACATCAGGTGTCAACTTGTTTTTACTTAAGTAATCTCTTATACTGGAACTTTAAAATTTTTTTAAAGTGATGGATAAATTATACAGTGCTATGGCAAGTGCCATTAGATTTCTCTCGATTGATGCAGTACAAAAAGCTAATTCAGGTCATCCTGGCATGCCACTTGGAATGGCAGATGTTGCAACCGTCTTATTTTCTAAATTCTTAAATCATAACCCTTATGACCCAAAATGGTTTAACCGAGATCGCTTTGTTCTATCAAATGGTCACGGGTCAATGTTATTATACTCCATACTATACCTAACTGGTTACATAAGTGTTGATGAATTAAAAAATTTTAGGCAACTAGGCTCCAAAACTCCAGGTCATCCAGAATATGGTCTCACCACTGGAGTGGAAGCAACAACCGGTCCTTTAGGCCAGGGGTTTGCTTCCGCTGTTGGCATGGCACTTGCAGAATCGATACTTAATAAGCGGTTTGGAAATGATTTAATCAACCATTATACTTATGTAATGTTAGGTGATGGATGTCTTATGGAAGGAATAAGTCATGAAGCAGCATCGCTTGCTGGACATCTAAAACTAAATAAACTAATAGTCTTTTTTGATGACAATGAAATCTCTATAGATGGTGCTACTAGCCTTTCCTGTTCTGATAATGTAAAAAAGCGTTTTTCAGCCTATGGATGGAATGTAAGTAGGATTGATGGGCACAATCCTTATGACATTTCTCTTGCAGTAAAACAAGCGAGAAAGTCTAGTCAACCCTCTCTTATTTGCTGCAAGACTATCATAGGAAAATTCTCAAGCCGTGCTGGTACATCTTCTGCTCACAGCGGTGCTTTTACAGAAGAAGATATAAAGAAAATGAGAGAAAAATTAAACTGGAATTATGAGCCATTTCATGTACCAGAAGATATAAAAAATGAGTGGAAGAAAACAATTGAGAGAGCGAAGTTAAATTATGATCAAAATAACCAATGGTTCAAGAATAATCAAGAACTTCAAAGAAGGTTCGCTAAACGGTTACCAGATAACATCAATGATACTTTAGCTGATTTAAAGAAAGAAATTCATAAATTAATGCTAAACGAAGCTACTCGTTCTTCTTTTGGTAGAGTGATGGAACTTCTCACAAAATCTATGCCTGAATTAATAGGCGGATCTGCAGATCTTACTGGATCAAATTGCACTAAATATAAACACATGCAAGTAATAAATAGTAATAATTATGATGGTTCTTATATGCACTACGGCATAAGGGAACACACAATGGCAGCATGTATGAATGGAATGGCATTGCACGGCGCAATATTGCCTTATGGTGGAACTTTTTTAGTATTCTCTGATTATTGCCGTCCTGCTATACGCCTCTCAGCTCTAATGAAGCAGCAGGTTATGTATGTGATGACTCACGATTCCATTGGTGTTGGTGAAGATGGCCCAACTCATCAACCAGTAGAGCATTTAGCTTCTTTGCGTGCAATACCAAATTTGTATGTTTTTAGGCCAGCTGATGCAATTGAGACTTCAGAATGTATTAGCATCGCATTGGAGAAAAAAGAATCTCCAACTCTATTTGCACTTTCAAGACAAAATTTAAACTACGTGCGCAAATTTCATTCAAGTATTGATCAATCAACTAATCTATCAAAGTTTGGTGCATATATATTATGCGAATATTTAGGAAAATTAGACGTTACAATTTTCGCTACAGGCTCAGAAGTTGAAATTGCAGTTGAAGTACACAAGAAATTACAAGAAAAAGATATAGGAGCAAGAGTTATTTCAATGCCATGCTCAAGACTTTTTGATGAGCAAAATGATGAATATAAAGCTACGATATTAAATAACGATAGCATAAAAATTGCAATCGAAGCAGGAAGTGAAATAGGTTGGCACAAGTATATAGGTTCAAATGGAACATTTGTTGGCATGAAAAGTTTTGGAGAGTCCGCTCCTTATAAAACACTATATAAATATTTTAATATTAATGTTGATCATGTAGTAAAATGTGTGTGTGATCAATTACAACCAACTGAAGCTGGTGGTTTGAAAAAACGCATGTAAAGCAGATTATGAGTTTAAAAACTCGATGTTGAAATCATTAGAATAATTATGAGTACTTCCTTGTTAATCGAT
>JARBCG010000150.1 GCA_028803175.1 Wolbachia sp. | reverse complement strand
AGCTTTATAAAACAGCATTATAGTAATGGCTTCAGAATGAGTAATTTCCGTTATTCTGGTAGGTTTTTTGCTGTTAGGTAGTAATTTATCTGCACATTTTTCATCAGTTTTTTTCACAATATAGGAGTTCACACTATTTCCCCAACTTTTTTGCTTTCTTCTAATCCATAGTTGGTGTTACCAGTACTATTACGTCGTTGAGCTCCCGGTCCTCTTACAGTTGCTAATCTACCAGAATTAGAAAAATTTTTATATTTAACTTCTATTTCTGGAGTTTCATTTGCTTCTGGTGCTACTCTATTGCTTCTGAAGAATAACGATACTTTTTCCCAGAGTAAAGGTTCTATCTTCTTTTGTTCTACAGTGTTCAACACCTCTACTTCACTGCTAACAGTACTTATAGAATTTACTGAACCGCTTTCATGTGAGCTACTAGCAAATTTTCTAGAACTTTTTTTCCTAGTGAATTGAATGATGATATAGATCTAGCTAAACTGCTAAAAGAGGGCCTTTTAGCTTTTTTTTCTGCTGTGTTAAACATATTGCTTGCGCTTGAAAAGATTTGATTTCCATTGCACTCTTTTATAATTTCCTTGATCTGATTGTAATGCTCAAAAAAGGTATCGTCGATGAAATAACTATACTTAGGTAGTGATCTTTTATTTGTGCTTCTATTTTTGGTACTATTTCGGACAATATGTTTTCGACTAAACGAGTATTACCTCCTTTATCATCAAAAATTTCCTTTATATAGTTTCTTATTTTATTATATTTTTCTTTTTGCTCTGGAGTGAATTTTTTTATTTTATCTAAATAATTTTCTTTACCAGCTGCATTATATAATGTATCTGCTAATGAATTCAACGTATTACTAGCTTTCTCTTTTATTTTTTCTCTGAGTGTACTAGAGCCTTTTTTAGTGAGTTTGCTGAATATTCATAACTCTCTTTTGCTTTGTTTTTAGAGTACACAGCACCATCTTTTACTTTTACTAAAGTATTTTCGGCACCTTTTTTTATTCCTGCTCTATGTTCCCATATTTTATAAGCACAGAATAAAGCGATACCAACCGCTTCGATGGATGCAACTGCAATTCCAATCACTGGCGATGCAGCAACAAGAGCTGGATAGATTGTTGATCCTTTAGCGACTATAAATGCCACCTATTGATATAGCACCTACTGCAAGGTGTGATACTCGACTTTCTATTTTCAATGACCGTACATTTTTCTTCAATGATTGTATTTCTTGTTATTAACATTATTCTCAAGTATTAATGTTAGCATTAGTGTTAGCATTATCAATGTTAATATTAATACTACTACATTTGGTAGCTGAATAACTGCTAGCACTTGCTTTTTTAGCTGTGAGATTTATCACAACTCTCTCCTTGTGTAATAAAATATCTATTTTAGCATTAAATAGTAAAATGATTAATAACTTTAAAGTTGAGACTTTTACTAGCATTAGTCAAATACTTGATATAGAATTGGTTGTTAGCTGAATAATCTTATGTTTAGAGCACTTGTTTTACTATTAATGTGGATATTGCCAGTTACGTCATTTGCAGCTGATATTGAAATTATTGCAGATGTGAATGGTGAACCAATTTCAAACTTGGATATTGAAAAACGTATCAAATTAGTAGATTCACTATTTCGCAAGCAGAACATTGACCACAAGGAAGTAAAACCTCAAATATTAAAACAATTAATAGATGAAATTATTATTATTAACGAATCGAAAAGGTTGAACATAAAATTAAGTGATGAAGAACTCAATAATGCTACTCAGTCATTTTTCATTCAAAATTTTAAAATCAAGGCAGATGAAATTGATCAATATGTAAAAAAGCACAATATAAACCTTAATATTTTCACTAGGCAGATAAAATGTCAACTATTATGGAGTAAAATTATTGAAGCTAGGGTTTTACCATTTATCAATATAAGTGATAAAGAAGTAAACGATATTAAAAAACAAATAGGAAAAACAGATTATCTTATTACGTTTCAAGAAGTTATCGTTCACAACCAGAAAAAAAATAAAGATATAGCTGAAGATTTAGTGAAAAAGTTGCGTGATAATAAAGATTTTATCCCAGAATTTCCAATAAAAGCACGTAAAACAACGGTTAGTTTAAATCAACTAAAAGGTAATTTAAAGGGTGTTTTGGAAGGATTAGAAGTTGGTAGTGTCACTGATCCAATTAGCTCCAGTGAAGGTTATTCTATTATAAAAGTGATTGAAAAAATACAACTTGATCATGAACTATTGGAAAGCACTTTAAGATTAAGACAAGTTGTGGTTCAAGATTCAGAGAATGTATTAGAAGATTTGAGGAAACAGAAAGTCAATTGTTCAAATTTTGATGAGTTGGCAAGTAGTTTACATCTGCAAAACGCAAAAGAATTTGAAATAAAAATGCGTGATTTAAATCCTGAATTACAACTTTTATTCAGCAAAACAAGTGTAAAAGAAATAGTAGAATTTAGGGAAGATAACACTGCAAGGTTAATGATGTTATGCAATATCAAGAGTAATGAAGTCAATACCGAAATAATAAAACAACAGCTATTTCAACAAAAGATTATGATGCAAAGCAACTTGTTATTCGACGATATGCGTAAAAATACAGCTGTTAGTTATCGATATAGTTGAAATCAAAATAAAGACATCACTTACTTAGAGCGTTACATGGAAAATTTTCTTTAATTTTACCCTTAGTTTTGCAAGCTCAGCCCTTGAAATAAAAATTACAAGTATTATATAAATCTATAGGTAGTTTGTTGTATGAGGAAAACAAATGTCAAATATAAACTTAAAAGTATTAGATGATAGTGTGTTAATTAGGGCTATTAGTGAAGAAAAACAAGGTGGAATTATGATTCCATCAAGTGCTGAAAAAAAACCCACTAAAGGTGAGGTTATATTAACTGGCGATGGTTCACGTAACGCAAATGGTGAGCGTGTAGCTTTAACTGTAAAAGCTGGTGATAAAGTATTTTATCGTCAGTGGGCTGGTACAGAAATAGAACATAACGATGAAAAGCTCATTGTTATGAAAGAGTCTGACATACTTGCTATCATCAAGTAAATTTTTACTGAATTAAAACAAGGCACAACATAGTGTATTGTAAATGATTTTATTATAGTTTTCTAAATTTTTTATTAACAAGAGGTGATAAAATGGCTAATGTAGTAATATCAGGCGAACAGTTACAAAAAGCTTTTCGCGAAGTTGCAACAATAGTAGATTCAACAGTTGGAATAACTGGAGGGCCTAAGGGGTCAACAGTAGGAATTAGTAAACCTTATGGCGCACCAGAAATTACAAAAGATGGTTATAAGGTGATGAAAAATATCAAACCTGAAGAATCATTGAATGCTGCTATAGCAAGTATTTTTGCTCAAAGTTGTTCTCAGTGCAATGATAAGGTTGGTGATGGCACAACAACGTGCTCTATACTGACCAGTAACATGGTAATGGAGGCTTCAAAATCGATTGCTGCAGGCAACGATCGTGTTGGCATCAAGAACGGAATGCTGAAGGCAAAAGATGTAATACTAAAAGAAATTGCGGCAATGTCTCGCACAATTTCTTTGGAAAAAATGGATGAAGTAGCACAAGTTGCAATTATTTCTGCAAATGGTGATAAGGATATAGGTAACAGCATTGCTGATTCCGTTAAAAAAGTTGGAAAAGAAGGTGTGATAACTGTTGAAGAAAGTAAAGGTTCAAAAGAGTTAGAAGTTGAACTGACTACTGGTATGCAGTTTGATCGCGGTTATCTTTCTCCATACTTTATTACGAATAATGAGAAAATGATCGTTGAACTCGATGATCCATATCTCTTAATTACAGAAAAGAAATTAAGTATCATACAACCAATACTTCCTATTCTTGAAGCTATTGTTAAATCAGGTAAACATTTACTCATTATCGCAGAAGATATTGAAGGTGAGGCATTAAGCACTTTGGTTATCAACAAACTGCGTGGTGGTTTAAAAGTAGCTGCTGTAAAAGCTCCAGGTTTTGGTGACAGAAGAAAAGAAATGCTAGAGGACATAGCAACTTTAACTGGTGCTAAATATGTCGTAAAAGATGAACTTGGAATCAAGATGGAAGATCTGAAACTTGAAGATCTTGGCACTGCTAAGAATGTTAAAATTACTAAAGATAATACTACAATTGTTAGCGAAAATAGTGATTCTAATAACGTTAAATCTAGAGTTGAGCAAATCAAATCTCAAATTGAAACTTCAACTTCTGACTATGATAAAGAGAAGTTAAGGGAGCGCTTAGCAAAGTTATCAGGTGGTGTTGCTGTGCTTAAAGTTGGTGGAGCAACCGAATTGGAAGTTAAAGAACGGAGAGACAGAGTTGAAGATGCACTGCATGCAACAAGAGCTGCGATTGAAGAGGGTATAGTTCCAGGTGGCGGTGTTGCACTTCTCTATGCTGCATCTGTTCTTGAAAAGCTAAAAGGTGTAAGTGATGAAGAACAAATAGGCATAAATATTATCAAAAAAGTTCTCAGCGCTCCTATTAGGAGGTTAGTGAAAAATGCCGGTCTTGAATCTGCTGTTATAACTGATCATCTAATAAAACAAAATGACAAAGAACTTATCTATAATGTTGAAGCTATGAATTACGCTAATGCATTTACAGCTGGTGTGATTGACCCAGCAAAAGTAGTACGTATTGCTTTTGAAACAGCAATATCTGTTGCAAGTGTACTCATCACTACTGAATCTATGATAGTTGATGTACCAAGTAAAGACGATAATACTTCATCTCCTATGGGTGGAGGTGGAATGGGCGGTATGGGCGGATTCTAAATAGATGAAACCTTGGAGCAAGATGCATCTTGCTCCATACCTGCTACGTTGCAGATTTTGTATATGTTTTCACATTTTACTCGATTACTTTTATGGCCGTATATAGGATTCAGTTTTAGAATTTCTAGATTTAAGTGTGTTATGTTAGAATCTTGCTTATCCATATAACTTTTCAAAGCTGGTAGTTTAAAAACGCATGTAAAGCAGATTATGAGTTTAAAAACTCGATGTTAAAATCATTCAATATACTTCTGTACATCTGTAGAATTCAGATT
>JARBCG010000029.1 GCA_028803175.1 Wolbachia sp. | reverse complement strand
GTGGTACCTCCTTAGTTTTTTTAGAATACTGGAGTTTACCATATTTCCAAGGCTTTTTTGCTTTCTTCTAATCCATGGTTGGCGTTTGTAGGAAACGACGTAAACTAGAGCGAGTTAAATTTGGAATTGTTTCCTGTAAAGCATATAGGCAATTATCCAGAGGAAGAAGTGTATACTTACGAAATGCAACAATCATAGCCTCTTCTTCTGGAGTAAGTACAGTAGTGAAGCGAGGTTGTTTTCGATCCATAGAGAAGTTCTCTATTAAGTTCAGATGCTTCCACTTTACAACAAGTTTTTGAATTAATTCTATAGCGTGTTGCTAGTTTTGCTATGCTCTCTTCACTATTTTGTATTGCTCTACGCACTGCCTCTGTCGTTCTGGCGCATCCATGTAATACCTGTCCCATAATACCTCCCTAAAATGATGAAGATAATATACCATCACTCTCTGGGACTATATAGCAGGTTATAACCACAAAATTATCGACTGGAATGCCTTTACCAAATTTGCCAAAAAACACGATGGCAAGACGAATTCAGAAATGGCCAATTTAGAACAATATTGGTATATTCATCTCTCACGTCTTAGGATGGCTATTGTTTGTTTTTATTATTTCAGTAAATTTAGTAATGCCATTCTTGATTTCTGTTTTTTTTGTATTACTAGCCATATCATGTAACTTTTGATGATTACTTAATAAGCTAATTAGCAATTCTGTTAGATTTTTTTTTGCTTTACTATTTTGCTCAACTATCACAGCTGCGTTCAAGTCTTCAATGTATTTAGCATTATAAAATTGATGATTATCTTTCGAGTGAGGGTATGGAATATATATAGCTGGGCGCCTAGCGAGAGTAATCTCTGCTATTGAAGTTGCTCCTGCTCTACTAATAACCAAGTGTGCGTTGGCTAGTTGCTGCTGCATATCATCGAAAAATTCACTCAATTCAAAATCAATCTTCTTGCTTTTGTATAAACTTTCAACCCTGTCTATATTTTTCTTGGTGCATTGTGCTATAATCCTAATTTTCTTTTTTAGCTTTTTAGGCAAATTACAGATTACACTGCCCACTACATTATCAAAAAAGTTTGCGCCTTGGCTACCTGCTATTATTAATATGTTCAAAATTCCTTCAGTGTTAGGGTAATCTTGTGTCTCTATATCAATAAAATTTCCCGTAAGAACACATTTATCCCCTTCTACATATTTAGTTGTAGGAAAACTAGTTGCAACTAGTTTTGCGCTTTTAAAAAAAAACCTATTCACTCTTCCTAGAACTATATTTTGTTCATGTAAAATTATGGGTGTAGAAAGGATCTTTGCTGCAAGCAAAGTTGGAAAAGAAGCATAGCTACCAAAACCAATTACCAATTTTGGTTTTAATTCTTTCATTTTATATAATGCTAATGCACAACTATAAGAGAACAAAGAGAAAAATTTGAGTTTGTGGATTGCGTTTCCACTTGATTTACATAATGGTAATACATAACTTTGTATGTCGGTATTTTTATTTATTTTTTTGTCAGTAAATACTACGCAATTGTAACATTGTTCTTTTAGTTCTTTTGCTAAAGTTATAGCTGGGAAAATGTGTCCACCTGTACCGCCAGTTGCTAAAATGATAGTCATTTATAAAATAGTAGATTAACACTAAATTATTAATTGTTATTTAACAATTTACTAGTACAATTTTACTAGGCTTTAATGATAGTGGAGTAAAATGCCAAAACGTAATAGTTAAGAAATGTGAGTTAGTGGAAGAGAAGAAACCTAAGAAGCAAAAAGTTTCTGTTGAAGTTAAATTAGATGAAAATAATAAAGGGCAAGGAACGAAATAGGATTTAAGAAATCAAGATAAAGAAAAGTTGAACGAAAAAAAACTTAAAGGGAAAGATAAAGAAAAGAGCAGAAGTAGTGAAGGATTACTAGAGATATAGTTAATATATTTAAAGGTCTTTTTAATTCAGTTGTTGATATACCACAGCAAGGGCAATCAGATGGTAGAGTAAGCTCTAATAAACAACGAGAGAGTAAACCACAACAGAGTCAAGGAGTAAGTGTTACGGTAACTGACAAGGGAAAGGATCAAAAATACCTTGGTCCAAAAAAACAAAAGGAAGTAAAAAAAGCAGGAAAGGGATTGAAGGAAGTGATAAAACATGATGGTGGTAGTAGTTAGAAAGTTAGCAAAGTAGAACTTAACAAAACTACTACTAAGAAGAGTGAGAGTGATTGTGTTTCTAAAAGAAAGGGAATATAATTAGCTATTTCTTACATATTTTGTATAGCAATGAGGTTGAAAGTGTCTAAAATCAGTAATACAGAAAAACCAAAAGAACTAAAAAATAATGAAGTTACTGAAACGTTAGGTAACAATAACCAAAAACAGCAAACAGAAAAGAGTCCAGATCAAGGGCGTGGTCTCGATAATCAAAAGTAAACAATGTTTATTATGAACCCTATGGAAGACAAGTGGAAAAGCAAAAGCAAAAAAGGGTGTTTTGGGAAGAATTTGGGATGCATTAAAAAAAATATCTATAATAGGTTTGCTATTCAAAGCAATCAGAGCAGTTTTTAATGCGCTATTTGTGAAGAACAAAGTATAGATAACTCTAATGATCAACGACAATCACACGGTCAGTAATCACCACAAATAGTGATAGTTCGAGAACAATGGTTATGACAAGTGCAGTGGCATGAGCAAGAAACAGGAAGAGGTAGAGAAATAAAGGGACAAGAACGAGAAGGTCCAAAGAGAGAAGGTATAGATGCTGGAAAAGAAGGTCATAGCGTGGCTCAAAATAATCTACAAAAACTTGATCCAAAGGAAGTAGAAAAGGTAGCAGAAGGATTGAGAGATGGGGTAAAACATGAAGTTGGTGGACAATTTATTGATACAGCTAGTAAAGAAACACCTGATCAAACTCCTGTACAACAATATATTGATGGTGATTCTAAAGAAAAAATGATATAGATTAACTGTTTAATGATTCATCACCTGCAGCAAGAACTGATTCGTGTATCATCTCTGAAATGGTTGGATGAGGAAAGATTGTAGATTTTATATCAAGATCTGTTCCTTCCAACTGTTTTGCGATAGCAAAATTGCTAATTAGCTCTGTTACTTCTGCACCTATCATGTGAGCACCCAAAAGTTCACCGTTTTTTTTATCTATAATAGTTTTCACTAACCCTTCTGTTTCACTGAGAGCAATAGATTTGCCATTAAAATTGGAGCGGGATTTTCCCACCTTTATGTCATATCCGCTTTTTATTGCTTGTTCTTCTGTTAAGCCAACACTTGCTATTTGTGGATGAGAGTAAGTGCAGTTTGGTACGCATTCTTTTTTAAGTGCATGAGCATTTTTACCAGCGATTTTTTCAACACATATAACTGCTTCATGGCTTGCTTTATGTGCTAAACATGGAGGACCGGCTACATCACCTATTGCATATACGTTTGGTTCATCAGTTTTACACCATTCGTTTACTTCAATAAAACCAGAAGAACTAAACTTTATTTTTGTATTTTCTAAACCTATATTTTCAATATTTGGCTGAATTCCAACTGCGACAATTACTCTATTAAATTCTCTATTTTTACCATTGCTAAGATGCACTTGAACAGAATCTGTGTTTTTAGTGAGTGTTTTTACTCTACTGTTTGTATATATTTTTATCCCCTGTTTTGTGAATATTTCTTTTGCTAAATCTGAAATTTCTTGATCTTCCAGTGGCAAAATGGTGTCTTTTATTTCTATGATTGTTACGTCAACACCCAAAGTACTATAAAAGCTTGCAAACTCTACTCCAATTGCACCAGAGCCAACAATTAGTAGTGATTTTGGTAGTTTGTCTGGTATCATGGCATGCTGTGCATTCCATATTAAACGTCCGTCTGCTTCTATTCCTTGCAGATCTCGCGCTCTTACACCTGTTGCTAAAGTAATATGCTGAGAAGATATTTCTTGTTCTTCCTTATCATTCAAAATTTTTATAGCATTGTTACCTGCGAGTTTACCAAAACCTTTATAAACTGTGATGTTGTTTTTTTTCATTAGATATGCAACGCCACTTGATAGTTTATCAACGACATTTCTTGAGTATTTTACTATTGATTTTATATCAAAACTTGCGTTTCTTACCTTTATGCCAAACTCTTCTGATCTTTTTATTAACCCATAAACTTTAGATGCCATAAGCAGCGATTTTGTTGGTATACATCCCCAATTTAGACATATACCACCTAGTTTTTCTTCTTTTTCAACAATTGCGATTTTTAACCCAAGCTGTGCTGCTCTAATTGCTGCAATATATCCACCTGGACCACTGCCTATAACTGTAATATCATGTTTGGCCATTAATTTTTTTTAATCCAAAGATTATATATACCAAAAGGAAACCATATTAGCAATTATTTGAGATAAGTGCAGATATCTATTTTCTCTAATAAATTTAGAGCAAGTTCTATGCAGCTTGTAAAGTAGGCTCACTACAACATTTATTTATTACTACATCAGTAAGATATCCTACTACGCAACCCAGTGCTGCACATGCAACTAATGATAAAAATTCTGTTCCAACTACTCCAATCACAGCAATTTCAGGTACAACTCCTATTGCAGCTAAAGTGGCTCCTGTAGAGCAAAATAGCAATGACAAGCATGTAATTGTCCATCCTTTTGGAGAAATCCCTAAAAATTGCTTTTTATGATCTTTATTTTTCGTATTATTCGTTATAGGTTGTGCCTAATTGCTTTGCTCTTTTGGCTGTGAATTGTTATTAACTTCATTATCTTGAGGTGCTTGTGGTAGTGTGGTTTCACTGCTTACAGTTAATTGTGAGCCATTGCTTACCTATTGTATCCGTTGGGCAGGTACAGAAGTAGTAGTTTTGGGATCGCTACTTATAACTGTAGGTTGTTGTAAATGGCTTTCACTTAACAGGAAATTGTTTCCAAGAAAAAGTTTCATATCTGGTTCAACACTATTTGATTGATTCAAGGTTTCTACAAACTATTTAGAAATATTTATGTAGTGAGGTGGGTGGGTTAACACCCTCGCCTTAAGGCGGACACTTTAGTATTATGCTAATCTCTATCTCTCCCAGCATGATGCTATCTAAGTTGATACAGTATATTAAGGAAAAGAGTAGTTACAAGTTATTCCAGAAATTTAAATACTTAAGAAAAAGATATTTGGGTCAGCACCTTTGTCAAGATGATACTTTTCTGTTACAGTTGGCAATGTGAATCCTACAGATTTACAGAAGTATATAGAAGAACAAGGAAGTCCTTATAACTATTCTAATGATTTTAACATCGAGTTTTTAAACTCATAATCTACTTTACATGCGTTTTTTTAACCACTAGCTTTAGCTGGTTGTATTTGATTAGTTCTTTACTTCCTTAACCATACCTTATTCCTATTACATTTGCTTAT
This sequence comes from Wolbachia sp., assembly GCA_028803175.1. Taxonomy (GTDB): domain Bacteria; phylum Pseudomonadota; class Alphaproteobacteria; order Rickettsiales; family Anaplasmataceae; genus Wolbachia. The sequence continues at coordinate 103 of JARBCG010000029.1, read as the reverse complement.
AGCATAAGTAATATTTGGAACTACACGTAATATATATTGGTATGCGTAGAATAGTGATGCTAATAACCATATTAAAAAATTTCTCTGCAACATTAGTTAATTT
>JARBCG010000028.1 GCA_028803175.1 Wolbachia sp. | reverse complement strand
TAGTCACAAGTTATTCCAGGAATTTGAATACTTAAGAAAAAGATATTTTGGGCAGCGCCTTTGGCAAAAGGATACTTTGCTGTTACAGTTTGCAATGTGAATTCTACAGATGTACAGAAGTATATCGAAGAATAAGGAAGTCCTCATAGCTATTCTAATGATTTTAACATCGAGTTTTAGAACTAATAATCTGCTTTACATGCGTTTTTTTTAACCACCAGCTTCAGCTTGTTGTATTTGATAGCCTTTAAATTCTCTGAAATTGTTATAGGAAACTTATTTAAATTAGCCTATAATTGTTACTAAATAGTTTGCTCTCATGCTCTAAAGTTTAAATGGAGTACTGAAACCATAGATTATTTGTTTTTATGTGCTATTTTACGTTAACTTAAATTCACAATAGTATATGATAAGCAAGTTAAAAAAATTTAGAGCTAGGTTTTCTTTAACAAGTCTTCTTGATCATGGTTATAATATAAACATGCAAGGAACAAAAAATAAAAAAAAGAAATATCCAAAATTTTTAGATAAAACATTTACAACTATTGACGCAATAATAAGTTTTATCTTAAGGCGTGAAAGTAATAACTTGAATGAAATTCTCAATGTAACATGGGGACCATTATTTTTCGGTCTGGTAGTAATCCTTATCTTTTTTGGAATAGGTGGTATTTGGTCTGCCATAGCTCCAATTGATGGAGCAGTGCATGCAAGTGGAGAAGTTATTGTATCTTCAAATAGGAAGATAGTTCAACACTTCGGTGGAGGAATAATAAGTAAAATCTTAGTAAAAGAGGGTCAAGCAGTTAAGAAAGATGAACCTTTGGTATTGTTAAATGACGTTAATGAAAAAGCAAATTTAAGTATTATCAAAGAAAAACTCTTATCATTTTTAGCAACTGAAGCAAGGCTGAATGCAATCAGGGGCGATTTGGATGTGCTTGAATTCTCTGATGATATGAAAAAGTTATCTAGCGATGAAGTTGTAAATAAAGTTATAAAAAATCAAATAAGATTATTTAACTCTCAGAGAAAGAGTATATTGGGAAAAACAAACATATTAGAGCAACGTATAAAGCAGTTAAATGATGAATTGGCAGGATTAAATTCTCAGTTAGATGCAGCCAATAAGCAATATGATTTGATAAGTGAAGAGCTAGACACAAAAAGACAGTTACTTGATAGTGGTCACATAGGTAAGCCACATATTCTGGCTTTGGAAAAACAATTTGCTGAAATTGAAGGTAGAGTTGGACATTACCACGCTACAATATCTCAAGTGCAACAAAGAATTGGAGAAAATGAATTAGAAATAATAAATATAGAGAATGATTATCAAGAAAGAGCGAATGCTGAACTCAAAGAAGTGAGTACATCTATTGGTGGTTTAAAAGAAAGGCTCATGGTTGCTGGAGATTCGTTAGCACGTACCGTTATTAAGTCACCTCAAGATGGAGTAGTTACAGATATAAGATATCATACTGAAGGTGGCGTTATACAGTCTGGTGTTCCAATTATGAGTGTGGTGCCATCGAATGATGATCTAGTAATAGATGCTAAAATTCAAACTAGAAATATAGAAGAAATATTATCAGCGCAAAGAAAAGATAGCAATATAGTTTCTATTGATGGGTTAGAAGGATTAAAAGTTAAAGTTCGTTTAAGTGCTTACAGTGCTCGTCGTTTAAGTTTAATTAATGGCATAGTGAGTCATATTTCTCCTGATGCTTTTGATGATCCAAGATTAGGTCGTTATTATTCAGTGCGTGTAGTAATACCAAAACTGGAGCTTGCTCAGTTTAAAAATGTATATCTATATCCTGGTATGCCAGCAGAAGTATATATAGTTACTCAGTCTCGTACTCTTTTATCATTCTTATTCACACCTATAATTGCAACGGTTGATAGGTCTTTTATAGAAAGGTAGTTAATCAAAGATATTGCTTAAATAGCTAGTGTAGCTTTTGTACCATTAGATAAGTAAAAGGCTTTGCACTGCTGCTTGTTAACAATCAAGATGCTATACATGAACCATGGCACGATGTCAGAAAACCTCTAAAAACACCAACTATGGATTAGAAGAAAGCAAAAAAGCCAGGGAGACATGGTAAATTCCAATATTGTAAAAAATTAAGGAGGTACCCCAGAGGCAAAGAATAGCATAGAATTATTTTGCTTTGTAGATGATTTTTGCAAAACAGTAGATGAAAAATGTGCAGACAAATTACTATCTGACAGTAAAAAACCTACTAGAATACGGAAATTACTCATTCTGAAGCATTACTATAATACTATTTTATCAACAATCCAGATGCGAAAATTTTAAAGCTTTTTATGTAGTAAGGTAGGTGGGTTAACACCCTCGCCTTAAGGCGGACACTTTAGTATAATATACTTTAGTGTTGGACTGCTTTAGT
>JARBCG010000027.1 GCA_028803175.1 Wolbachia sp. | reverse complement strand
GTACTTTACCATATTAAAGTAGTCCAACATAAAGTATATTATACTAAAGTGTTCGCCTTAAGGCGAGGGTGTTAACCTACTAACCTCACTACATAAAAGATTGTAATACATAATGAATATTAAATTTTTATGCATAATATTATTAACGATAACCATTCACGGTATAAGAAAGTAGTTTACAAAAATAGCATAGAGTATAGAGACAATAAGCTAGATAAAGAGGAGTTAATGATAGATGTACTGCAAGAGAAAATTGTGGTATTATAATCAGAAAATGCTGATCTCAAATATACTTTTAAAAGTAACTGAGTCTTTAGGTAAGAAGGTATTAAAGGAATTGTTGCCTGAATATGATGGCACAGTTGTGAGCGACAGGTACGCTTCATACAATTATTTCAATTGTAAAAACAGGGAGATATATTTGGTCCATTTGGCAAGGGATTTTGAAAGGTTTGCTAACAGTAAAATGTTGAAGTTAGCAGAATTGGCTATGCACTAAAGTCACCTAGTAACAAAGTATTTGCAGTACATAAAGCACATAGACAAAGCCTAATAGATAATTTATGATTTTATCGATTGATACGAAAAATCCGAAAGAGGGTAAAATATTTTTTACGTAAAATGATAATAACTGATAAAGGCACTCAATCATCGAGAATGGCTGTGAGTATCCTACGCTCAGAGGATATGATGTAGAAATTAAAAAAACTGAGATTATAGAGACAACAAATAACCTTGCAGAACGATAAATTAGAAAGTGTGTTATTTACTGTAAAAACGGCTTTTTCACTTGGTCAAAGCGTGGAGAAAACTTTTAGAGAGAATGTTGTCGATATTCTTAACATCACGTCCCAATGGCCAAAACCCCTTTCAAAAATTACAGAGTTTGTCAGCTTAGCCATTTCTATCATTCACATCATCCTTGAACGGCTACGACAGAATGGGCAATGACAGACTTGAACTGCCGACCTCCTCGGTGTAAACGAGATGCTCTACCAGCTGAGCTAATCGCCCTTATTAACACAATTCTATAGCGCAATATTACAATTGCAAACAAAAAGTGGGAAATATTAATTGAATACAGCCTAATTTCTAATTGACCGTTTGCTTAACTAAATGTTAATATTGTTAATGACTTAGATAAAATATAGAAAATGCAAAATAATATAGTGCCGGTATCAATAGTAAAAGAACTAGAGGATTCTTACCTTTCCTACGCAATGAGCGTAATCATAAGTCGCGCTATACCTGATGTGCGTGACGGTTTTAAACCGGTTCACAGACGCATATTGTATGCGATGTCTAGGGCTGGATATGATGCTGGCAAGCCATACAAAAAGGCAGCGAGAATTGTCGGTGATGTAATGGGGAAGTATCATCCACACGGTGATTCAGCAATTTATGATTCATTGGTTAGAATGGCCCAGGATTTCTCCCTTTTTTTGCCACTTATTGACGGACAGGGTAACTTTGGATCAATAGATGGAGATCCTCCAGCTTCAATGCGATATACAGAAGCAAGGCTGCATAAAGCATCACATTCTTTACTGAATGATATTGATGAGGACACTGTTGATTTTAGACCAAATTATGATGGCAATGAGACTGAACCGATTGTGTTACCTGCAGAATTTCCAAACTTATTGGTCAATGGTGCAAGTGGAGTTGCAGTTGGTATGGCAACCAATATTCCTTCTCATAATCTTGGGGAAATAATTGATGCCTGTATTTTATATATAGATAATTCTGAAGTTACCTTAGATGAATTAATGGAGGTAATACCAGGACCAGATTTTCCAACAGGAGGAATAATTCTTGGCAGATCAGGAATAAGATCAGCATTTGCAACCGGAAGAGGTTCTATTGTTGTGCAAGGTAAAACTCATATGGAAGATTTACCGCAAGATAGACAAGCAATAGTCATTGATGAAATACCATATCAAGTAAACAAAGTAAAATTAATTGGGAAAATAGGTGAACTTGTAAAAGAAAAGAGAATTGATGGCATAACAGAAATTAGAGATGAATCTGACAAGTCCGGCATTAGAGTAGTGATTGATCTTAGAAAAAATGCTGCAGCAAATTTCATATTGAACCAAATACTTGGGCTCACTCCTTTAAAAAGTAACTTTAGTGTTAACACTTTAGTGCTCAATAACAATAGACCGGCCTTGATGTCATTAAAGGAAATCATAGTTGCTTTCGTTGATTTTCGAAAAGAAGTACTAATCAGAAGAACAGAATTTCGCCTAAAAAAGACAAGGGAAAAGGCCCATATACATATAGGGCTTTACATTGCAGTTTTAAGCATAGATGAAGTGATAAAAATCATCCGTGGCGCAAAAGATCCTGCAGAAGCATGTAAAGAACTTTTAAGTAAAGAATGGAAAACTTCAGATGAAATAAATACCATTATCAAATTAATATCAGATAGTGCAAGCTTTTTAAAAGGTGGGATATATAAATTAACTGAGCTACAAGTAAAAGCTATTCTTGACATGAAGTTACAACGGTTAACTGGTCTTGAAAAAGATAAGCTAGAGGCCGAGCTAAATTCAATGATTAACCTTATAAAAGAATATATTGACTTTCTTGGTTCAGAAGAAAAGTTGATGAAAGAAATAAAAAACAATTTACAAGAAATAAAGAATAGATTTGCTGTGCCAAGAAGAACTGCAATAGAAGAATCAGATACAGACATTGAAGCTGAAGATTTAATTCCACAAGAGGACATGGTAGTCACTGTAACCATGAATGGTTATATCAAACGTGTAAAACTTTCCCACTATAGAACTCAGCGTCGTGGTGGAAAAGGAAAATTAGGACAGGGGTTAAGAGAAGAGGATATAATTACCAAATTGTTTGTTGGAAATACTCATACCAGTCTTTTGTTCTTTTCTAATATTGGTCGAGTTTACAGGCTAAAAGTTCATAAGTTACCTCTTGCAGAACCAACTGCACGTGGAAGAGCACTTGTTAACATCTTCCCTCTTCTTGAAGGTGAGACAATCACTAATATCATGGCATTACCAAGTGAGAACAATGAAAATCTAAATATAGTTTTTGCCACTGCTCATGGGAACATAAGACGTAATTCTTTGGCAGATTTTCACTATATTCCAAGCAATGGAAAAATAGCAATAAAGCTTGATGAAGGAGATAAATTAATATCAGTTAAAGTATGTACTGAAAATGATCATGTGATGCTCTCGGCGAAATTTGGCAAAAGTATAAGATTTATCGCAAGTGATGTGCGTCAGTTTAAGAGTAGAAATTCAGACGGTGTAAGGGGTATTAAACTTTCAAAAGGTGATAGTGTAATATCTATGACTATATTAAACGGAATAGATGTCACAACAGAAACGAAAGAACTTTATTTAAAAGTTCCACTTGCAAAAAGATTAGAAACTGCAATTAGTAATTCTATAAATCTTAAGCTAGGAAAAATATTGAGTGATTTAGGACCAGATAATGAGTTGTTCTTAAAGCTAGCAGTAAATGAGGAATTCATACTAACCATAACTGAAAATGGTTTCGGTAAAAGAACTTCTGCGTATGAATATAGAATAACTAATAGGGGTGGTATTGGTATTACAAACATTCTTACTACCAACAGAAATGGTAACGTTATTGCTAGCTTTCCAGTTGAACAAGATGACAATATCATGCTTATCACAGATAAAGGAAAGTTAATTCGCATTTCAGTTAATGATATCAGAATTGCAGGGCGTAGCACTCAGGGAGTAACTTTATTCAAAACAGAACATGGTGAAAAAGTAGTGTCAGTTGCAAAAATTGAAGATCCTGATTCGGCTGAAGAAAGCGTTTCTGAAGTTGGAGACTCTATCTCTTCTTAGTTACACAAATACATGCGCGTAAACACTGTTATTGATTTAATTTATAGCTTATGCTATAGTTGTGGTGTTTATAATATATAATGCTACATCAACTATAGAAAGCAAAAGAACCAGTTTAGTGGATACATCTTAAATTCAATCAGAAGAAAAAATTAATCCTGCACATGTATTGACTGCTCAAACCAAAGGATTTAGTTTTAGTAAATTCCGTCAATATATAGAGATCTTCAAAGAATAAATCTTGTTATTAATGGTAAAGAGATAAATAGAAGTTTCATTCAACTATTATACAGGAGTTAATTACTAAGTTTAATGCAAATATGCGTTACATGAAATTTTGACGCTTGCTTTAGCAGCACTTACACCACATGGCTTCACATTAAAAGATCTTAACAACAGAATAGTAGTAACTATTAACTGCCATGACTTAAACCGTGTGGATATTAAGTTTAGTGAGACCATACCTGTATACCGCGGTACAGGTATGTCGGTAGATAAAAAAGAAGTATGCAAACTAGATTTCTTACTAGAATTCACACTTGAATCTCAAGAGAACAAAGAAGGTGTGACGTATAAAAATGGTGAATCGTCACTAACTTCTCCTCCAATCGATAAAAGTTTATGTGAAAAGATTAAAGAATTTTTCTTCAAGCTGCTTGAATGGGTCCTTAGTCGTTTTTGTGTAAAAGTAGAAAAAGAAGAAGTTATTATAGACATGGCACACAAATTAGATGATTTGAAAGTAGAAAATCATTTTGCGAATATGGAACCACTCACCCATAATAATTGAATGTAAAATTCAACATAACCGTCTTCTCGCTTTATTACTACAGTATAAACTTAGACAAATCTAACTGTTTCGAAATTGATTCAAGTTTATCTTTCACATATTTGCTATCTATAACAAATTTTTCGCTGTTTTTCTCAGAAGCAATAAAACTTATTTCATCCAAAAGCTTCTCCATAATGGTATGAAGTCTTCTTGCACCTATATTTTCTACTTCTCTATTAACTGTAAATGCTATTTCAGCTATAGTTTCTATACCATCATCAGTAAACTCAAGTGTCACATCTTCTGTTTTCATTAGAGCTATATACTGCTTTAGCAAACTAGACTCTGGTTCCTTTAATATTTTTATTAAATCTTCCTGAGTAAGCGCCTTAAGCTCTACTCTGATTGGTAATCTACCTTGTAGCTCTGGCAACAGATCAGAAGGCTTAGACAAATGGAATGCACCAGATGCAATAAACAATATATAATCTGTTCTTACAGGGCCATATTTAGTTGAAACAGTTGTGCCTTCAAGTAGTGGTAATAGATCGCGTTGCACCCCTTCCCTATTTACTTCACCTTTAACCTCTGTACGTGCCGCAATTTTATCTATTTCATCCAAAAATACTATACCATCATTACTAACAAGATTAATAGATTCTTTGATTATTTTGTCTTCATCCATTAATTTTTCACTTTCTTCGTTAATCAATATCTCACGTGCTTCTTTTACCTTAACTGTAATGTTTTTTGTTTTTTTGCTTCCATTGAACATCTTACCCATCAGTTCTGTTATATTCATAACACCGACTTGCCCACCTGGCATACCAGGTATATCAAAAGTAGGCACCATGCTCTTACTTTCTCTTACATTAATGGAAACTTCTCCATCTTCAAATTCTTTATTTTTTAATCTTTTTCTGAAAATCTTTTTACTTTCTTCGGTAGCATCTTCGCCAACCATAGAACTCACTATTATTTCTTCAGCCAGATTTAAAGCCTTTTTAGCTAAGGCTTTACGGACTTTCTCTTTAACTAAAACTATTGCTGCATCAACCAGATCGCGTATGATAGAATCAACATCACGCCCAACATACCCTATTTCAGTGAATTTAGTCGCCTCAACCTTTATAAATGGTGCACCTGCAAGTCTTGCTAAACGACGAGCTATTTCGGTTTTACCAACTCCTGTATGACCTATCATTAGTATATTCTTAGGTATGATTTCATCGCGCAATGGAAGTGGAACTTTGTTCCTACGCCAACGATTTCTGAGTGCAATCGCAACAGCACGCTTTGCATCATACTGCCCTATTATGAACCTATCCAGCTCTTTAACTATCTTTTGTGGAGTCACATCATCTAATAAAATTAGTATATCAGAGTCAGCTTGAACACCATCATTACTTGAATTTGCATTGTCTTCAGCATCTTCATAACAATCATTTTCCTCATTAGAGACATCATTGCTATCACAAATTTGCCCTTCTGAAAAAGCTACAGGAAGATTAGTATACAAAAATTTTTGTTCGGCAGACATATTACTCCTTTTTCAATTTTTCACTTTCTTCAATTTTTTCGATAATTACATTATGATTTGTATAAACACATATATCGGCAGCTATTTTCATAGATTTTTTAGCAATTTCCTCTATTGATATTCCTTTAACATCAATTAAAGCTTTTGCTGCAGATAAAGCAAAATTCCCTCCAGAACCGATGGCTGCAATCCCATCTTCAGGTTCAAGCACATCACCTGTTCCTGTAATAACTAACGAGATGGATTTATCTGCAACAATCATCATAGCTTCTAACTTTCTTAGGTATTTATCCATCCGCCAATCTTTTGCAAGCTCTACACATGCTCTCATCAGTTGTCCTGGATGCTTATCGAGCTTAGATTCCAGCCTTTCAAAAAGAGTAAACGCATCAGCAGTTGCACCTGCAAATCCAGCAATTACAGAACCACCAGAAAGTCGCCTGACTTTTTTTGCTCCAGATTTAATCACTGTGCGACCTAGCGATACTTGCCCATCACCTATCACTACCACACTCTTATCTTTTCTAATTGATAGTATTGTAGTACCATACATTGCATTATTATCTTGGTGCATCATTTTTCTATCATTTTAAATAAAAATTCTATTATACTTTAATCTTTAGTTAAATTCACTAAATTTGTTCAACCATATTTTATAATATAGTACTTTCCTTATAATATTTAAAGTGCAGATGCAAAACATAATTGACCCAAAAATAGCAAAAAGTATAAATAACTGGTTTGAAGAAAAATTTAATAACCTTACATTACCATTCTATAGCTCAATAGATTTAAGAAACTCTTACCACAAAATTGCTCCTGTAGATGCCAACCTATTTCCAGCAGGGTTTAATAATTTCAGTGAAGAGTCAAAAAAAATCGCATCAAATCTGGTAAAAAATTATTTTGAAAAACATCAATACAAAAAAGTTCTTATAATACCTGAAAACTACACTAGAAATGAGATGTACATAGAAAATGTATTCTCTATAAAAAGGATATTACAATTAGCTGAGCTTGAGACTAAGATTGGTCTCTTGCATAATGAAACATATAATTTAATAAAGCAATATGAGACTATTATCAAAGAGGATTCTTTAGTAAAGACAGCATCAGGATTTATACCTGACGTTATTATATTAAACCGAGATATGACAAGTCATATTCCAGACACGTTAAGAAATGTAAAGCAAGAAATAATACCAAGTCCACTATGTGGATGGCACAGCAGACAAAAATTTAAATATTTCAAGATATATGAAAAAGTATCGTCAGAATTCTGCAACGAATTTAAGATAGATCCATGGTTGATTTCTGCACTCACAGAAAACTGCAGTGAAGTTAATTTTAATGATTACTCATCACTGAAAACAGTGGCAGCTAAAGTTGATAGTCTATTATCTTCAGTACGAAAAAAATATGAAGAATATGAAATAAAAACACAACCATACGTTTTTGTGAAAGCAAACAATGGAACATATGGTATGGGTATCATAACAGCAACAAGTTGCGAAGAGATATTAAATCTTAACAAAAAAAAGCGCAATAAGATGAAAAAGATAAAAGAAGGTATAAAAATTAACAGCGTTATAATACAAGAAGGTGTGCCAACTATTGATATCTTTAAAGAGAGCACTGCAGAGCCATTAATGTACTACATAGGCAAAACCCCAGCTTGCTATTTATACCGATACAACAAAAGAAAAGACGTATATTCTAGTTTAAATGCCACTGATTGTAAATTTCATGATGTCAGCAAAGTAATAGAAGAAAAAACTCTGTCATTTTGGAACATAGTAAGTAAGTTAGCGGTGTTAGCACTTGCAGTAGAAATCAGCTCTTTTCACCTCTAATTTTTATATCTCTATAGCATCACCATTATGAATATGACCATTAGCATAACCATTTGTGTGATAATGAACATTCTCAAGCTTAGAAGAATGATCAACACCATTGATAGGGTTGTTAAAAAGCTTGTCAATCTGAGTTGCTAGCAACACAGCACTATACATGATGCCAATTGTTATACTTAAATTGAAATTATAGATTATTCTATTGCCTAGATCTATTGGTATAGTTGTAGTTTCTACCCTTTTCAATATAAAGTTTAGTAAACCTAACGATAAAGTTAATATGCTAATAATTAGTGCCTTCTCATATTCATCAGATTTATCGGGATCTTTATTATCCCAGTACTTTTTAAATGTATAATGACAGTTTATAGGCTCTGAGACAAATAAAAATAAGATTGTTGACGCTAAGCTAATATGACTCACTAAATTCGTATTATAGCCAACAAAAACATGGATAACTTCCAATAACATCAATGTTTCTATGATGATACTAGCAAGATTGGCCGACTTACCCACGATTCTTACTACTTCTTTCTTACCATTGGAATTTCTATAATCTTCAATTAACTTCTGTGGAGTAAATGTCGAGTGAAGAATATACAGAATAGATGTCGGAAGATTTATAAATCAAGTAACACTCCTTAAAGAGAAAATATGAGACCTACTATTATCAATGAACTCACAACAAAATTGAAGTGAAATTCTACATAGTAGAATCGTTAAACTAGTCGATATGCGGACGATTTTCCTAACATCACTACGGTAAGTATCACGAACTTTTTGTGGAAATGTATCTGACTTCTTTTTCAGTTTCGCTTGCAGACTGATTAACATAAAAACCAATTAGCTAAATGACAATCTCTCTCTACCACACTACATAAAAATCTTAAAGGAAAGCCTTTATAAAATAGAAGTATTATGTCTAATCTAAAATGCTAATATATTTAAATTACATAGTCAATAGACCACTTGTATAACCATTTCCTAAGGTAGAGTTACAATACTCATTCACACTCCTATTAAAACGACAACTATGGATTAGAAGAAAGCAAAAAAGCCGGGGAAATATGGTAAACTCCAATATTTAAAAAAAACTAAGTAGGTACACAAGAGGAAAAGGATAGCATAGAATTATTTTGCTTTGTAGATGATTTTTGTAAAATAGTAGATGAAAAATGCGCAGACAAATTATTACCTAACAGAAAAAAACCTACGAGAATACCGGAAATTAGTAATTCTGAAACCATTACTATAATACTGTTTTATCAACAATCCAGATGCGAAAATTTTAAAGCTTTTTATGTAGTAAGGTTGGTGGGTTAACACCCTCGCCTTAAGGCGTACACTTTATTATAATATACTTTAGTTTTGGACTACTTTAGTATGGTTTAGTATGGTTTACAAACAAAGATATTTGCAGAAGCATCTTTGGAAAAGGATACTTTGCTGTTACAGTTGGCAATGTGAATTCTACAGATGTATAGAAGTATATCGAAGAACAAGGAAGTCCTCATAGCTATTCTAATGATTTTAACATCTAGTTTTTAAACTCATAATCTGCTTTGCATGCGTTTTTTTTAACCACCAGCTTTAGCTGGTTGTATTTGATATCAAAAGCATAGCTAACAGCTTGATGCAAGGAAGTTAATTTACATCCATCACAATCATTAATATCTATTCCTCTTTCTATTAGTAATCTAATGAATTAGAAGTCAAATGTAGGAAAAATACGTTCACTAGGAAGTTTGAGATCACGTTTTACGTGTTGAACAATATTGCCAATAAATTCAATCAATTGAATTAACAGATTTTTTCCTTGTTTATTTTTTAAATTCATACCTTTTTGTGCTCAATACTCTATTAATAATTTAGCAAATCTTATATTACTAACTTCTATAGCATATTCCAAAAAATTTTTTACTAAATGGTAATTTATTATCAATGCAGTCAATAACACAGTTTTTGCCAAGATCAACTTTTGCACACTGCAGTAAAACCTGAGCTACTTCTATAGTTTTACTGTTAAGATTTCTAATGCAACTTTTCCATCTTCATTCATGAAAGCAGTGTAAGCACCCAATTCTAACAGTAATTCAATTGTAAAATATAACCTTTTTGTGTTGCATAATGTAATAAACTGTTTCCACATTCATCTTGAGCATCTATATTAATTTTTCTCTTTATAAATGATTTGTAAAATCTTCTTTTTACTTCTATTGCTAGCAATTAATCTGGATTGAGTATCTAAATTATCATTATCATCTATTTTTATACTAACATATTCATAATAATATACAATAGCTTTCTATATTAAATTATTTAATAATATGTAAAAGTAATATGGTAAGTAACAGAAATGATAATGATTGAATTACCATTCTCAATCAAATGTGATATGATAATAAAAGCAACGAAAATTATTGTATATGATAGTATTAATAACAAACGATGATGGATTTGATAGTGAAGGAATAAAATTACTTAAAGAAATTGCGTTAAATTTTGCATCAGAAGTATGGGTAATAGCACCAGATACCGATAGAAGCGGAGCAGCAAGGTCTCTGGATTATCCAGTAAATCAATCCATTAAAGTAAAGCAATGTGGTGAAAGGGAATTTAGAATATCTGGAACTCCCGCAGATTGTGTTATCATTGCACTGAATAAAGTTATGGATAAAAAACCAGACTTAATATTATCTGGAGTAAACGTTGGATCGAACGTTGGAGATGATGTTTGTTATTCAGGAACAATTGGCGCTGCAATGGAAGGTGCTGCAAGATCTATCCAATCTATTGCACTCAGTCAAATGTACCATAACGAGATAAATTGGCATAGTACAGAAGTTTTTGCACCAAAAATTATCGCCAAATTACTTGAAATTGACTGGCCTAAAAATGTAGTAATGAGTGTAAATTTTCCAGCTACAGAAGAAGTAAAAGGAATAGAATTCGCTGAACAAGGTGAATATAACATTGATGGTGATTTAACTTTCACTGAAAATCGAGACAATTCTTTAAGTTTAAATTGGTACCGAGATCACGTAGGTAGTGGAAGTGTTTGCAAAGTCAAAGATGGATTCATTACAATCACGCCAGTAAAGCTGGACTTTACGGATTATGATATATTAAATATCATGAAAAATTCTTACGCAGATAAATTTTTTTTTATTACTCAGCAAAACAAGACTTGAAACTTTGTACAATATTATCAATTATAGCTAAGTATGCATTTTTTCCAGGTTCTATATCAGATCCGATAGGGTCAAGTACCACTATTTTTGCATCATTAGAAAGAGTTTTAGGTTTTATACTATCTTCCCATGAACGAGAAAATATACATTTAATGTTCTCTTTTTTCATTATCTTTTTTAATTGCATTAAGCTCTTCATGCCTATATATGAGTCTTCCTCTAATGAAAGAATAGCGCTTGGATTATTTAAGCCGAAATATTTCTCGAAGTATTGGTAAGCATCATGAGTGACTATGTATTTTTGACTTTTAAAATCACCCAATTCTTTTGTAATTTTTCCTACATTTTTATCTATCTTTCTTATGGCTTTCATTGCATTTTGATTGTATCTATAGGAGTTTCCTTTATCTATATTGGATAATGTTGTACCTATAGAAAGTATTATACGCTTTGCATTTTCTGGACTCAGCCAAATGTATAAATCTTTTTCCTCTTGAATATGAGTGATTCTTCTAGAAAATGAATATGGCCTGACAGGCAATAGAGTAATCGCCTTTGATAATTGTACCAATTCTCTATTATCTTTAGCAAAGGTCTTTACAAATGTCTCTAGGTTATCATCTATGTAGAATATAACGTTACTTGACTCTAATTTACTTACATCTGAGGGTTTTAACATATAATTATGTTCGTGCGCTGCTTCACAAACAAGTAATTCTGGTGTTAAAATTCCATCTGTCACAGATGCTACAAGTGAGTGTATAGGTTTTATTGTAGCTACAACTTTTAGATTGGATGAAAAGGCATTATTATAGTATAGTGTAAACAAAAGTAACAAAGAAAAAGTTGATAAATGTCTCATGAAAATGTTGAGAAAAAATTAAATAATGTCAATGATAATATCATAAAAATAGAAAGTCTTACCCTTGCATATAATAATAGAAAAGTCCTTGATAACATAAATATATCGGTAAAAAGAGGTGATGTAATTACAATACTTGGTCCAAATGGTGGCGGTAAGACTTCTTTAGTAAAAGCTGTTTCTGGCATAAATAAAAACTATACTGGAGATATCACTTTTGCTGGCAATATAAAAATTAGTTATATGCCCCAAAATTTTAGTATTAATAATTTGATGCCGATAACAGTTGAGTATTTTCTTTTAAATAATTTCACAACAAAATTGAAGAAAAATCAGTCTATTATTGAAGAAATAATAGAGCTAGTTGGTATAAGCAGTATTTTAAAGCACCAAGTATCGGAAATCTCTGCAGGACAAACGCAGTTGCTATTACTGGCACGTTGTTTAGTTATTGAGCCTGACTTAATCATATTAGATGAACCAGTTAGTGCAATGGATATTAATGCACGAGCTAAATTCTACGATATTATAAACAAAATAGTAAAAAAGCGGTTAGTGTCAATTTTTATGACATCTCACGATCTTCAGTCGGTTGTTCCGTGTTCGGATTACATAATTTGTATAAACAATTCTATCTATTGTCAAGGTAAGCCTGATGAGATTGTAGAAAATAAAACCATAAGTGAAATATTTAGTAGTTATACAACAAAATGATTCAAAGTATTCTGCGCCTTTTACATATAAATGCAGTGCTAACTCGCTATAACGTTTTACCTTATTTACTCCCACCATCGAAAAAATCAATAAATAAGATACAAGGCCAAAGGTTAAAGTATGCTCTTGAAAAATTAGGTCCAGTCTTCATTAAATTTGGGCAGTCTATCTCGTCACGTACTGATCTTTTGAACGAGGATATAACAAATAATTTGTTATTAATATGTGATAGACTGCCATTCTTTTCACATAAGATAGCAATTAAAACCATAGAAAGCGAGTTTAATTGTAAATTAAGTGATATTTTTTCAAGCTTTTCTGAAGTGCCAATTGCTGCAGCATCAATTTCCCAAGTGCATAAAGCAATCACAACAGAAGGCAAAGAAGTAGCAGTAAAGGTTCTAAGGCCAAACATTGAAAAAATATTCTCAAGGGATATAAAAATGCTTTTTTGGCTTGCAGAAATTGCAGAAAGATTTAGTGAGCAATCAAAAAGACTCAAGCCAATTGAATTAGTCAAAACTTTTGCTGAAATTTGTCGATTGGAGTTAGATCTACGTTTTGAAGCTGCTTACTCTTCAGAGCTGAAAGAAAACACAAAAAATGACAAAAGTTTTTACGTACCTGAAGTAGATTGGAACAGAACTTCGAAAAAGGTTTTAACACTAGAATGGATTGAGGCTACACCAATATACGAAATTGAAAAACTGAATAATCATAAGCAAATAGCTGTAAACCTTATAGAGTCTTTTTGTAATCAAGTATACAGGGATTGTTTTTTTCATGCTGATATGCACCCTGGAAACTTAATGATCGATAGTAACAACAACATTATCGCTTTGGATTGTGGAATTATGGGACGAATAGATCGTGAGACATGCTATTATGTTATAGAGATACTAAAGGGCTTTTTAAATCGAGATTACGATCATGTCGCAAAAGTGCACTTTAGAGCTGGCTATGTTTCATCACAGCATAAAAATTTTGTAACGGCTTGTAGAGCAATAGGTGAACCTATTATAGGCAGACCTATACAAAAAATTTCATTTGCTAGTTTGCTTGCTCAGTTATTAAAAATAACTAGCGATTTTGATATGAAAGTTCAAACACAGTTACTACTACTACAGAAGACCATGATTCTACTTGAGGGAATATGTAGAAAAATCTACCCTGACATCAACATGTGGAAAGTAGTTGAAGTATGGATGAATAATCAACAAGAAAATAAAATAGGGTATAAAGAAAAGATAAAAAATTCTTATCCTGTAAAAACAATCCAAGGATTATTTAGCCTTGTAGAAAAACTAAACCTCATAGCTGATTACAAATTAGAAAATATTCAAACTAATAGTCAATCGCATGGAAAAATTTATTTTTTGTTGTGGATTATCATTATAACATTAGTTATTAAATTTTTGATTTTTTAACTTATAAAAATTTCTTATCGTCTGAATTTAGCTTTTTTTAATCCATAATTGGAGTTCTAATGCAAAAGGCTCTACGTGATATTTTTTTTCTCCCATTCAAGAATCAATTTATTTGCTTGCCTTAATATCTCAATAGAAGGTAAGTCTTGCATGCTAAGTGGTAGCCTAACAGTTTTGTGTTCTATAAGTCCAATATCATGTAGCAGTGCCTTAGTGGGTATTGGATTACTAGCTATAGATAGAGATTCACAAGCTTGCTGCCAAACGTTTGTTGACAACTTCTCACTATCCAGACATTTCTTAACATACTTATGAGTTGCACGTGGCCAAATATTAGAAGCAACAGAAACCAAGCCGGTAGCTTGATAAGCAGCCATAGCAGGCATCATAATATCATCTCCACAAAACACCTCAATATTTGGAGCAACTTCTTTGTATTTAATCAAAGTATCGATAGTGCCGCTTGAATCTTTAATGGCCCAAAATTTATCATGGTTAGATAAATTATGCACAGTCTCAGAATAAAGACTTACACCTGCTCTTGATGGAATATTATAAAGCATAGCTGGCACATGTGCTCTTTCCAGTAGTCTTTCAAACCATAAAGTCTGCCCAGCGATTCCTGGTTTTGTATAGATAGGTGTTGTCATGAGATAACCATAAATCGGCATATCTTTGCAAAAATCAATCCACTCCATTGTCTGATATAGATTAACTCCTGTCACACCAACTATAATTTTTGTATTTAATTTAAGCTCACATACAAATTCAACCAATGCACGTTTCTCAGAGTCAGCAAGAGACAAACCTTCACCTGTGCTGCCAAATAACACTACACCATTTCCGGCCTCAGCTTGCATTTTCAGCAAACGCTCTAAACTTTGATAATCTATACTATCTCCATTACAACTAAATGGAGTAATGTAAGCAGTCCATAAAAACATTAATTATCTCCTATAATATTGCTCTATATACATTAGAAACCACTTGTGTATTTCAGCGCATGATGCATAACTGTACGTATGAATATTGTAATTAAAGACAATTTGTTGCCTACACAGTGCTCCGATACTGGAATCCAGTAAACTTGCTTATAAGTGAGTACAATGTATAACGAACTTGGAGAGTATAAAAATTTTTTATATCAAAATACAGTGTTTTGATTAAATCATATGAAAAACTAGATTCCAGTGTTCCAGGCACTTGAACGACACATTATGATTTCTTGAACTACAGGAAAAAATAATGGCTTTAAAACACAATACTCGTACAGCTGTTCATGTGATATTGAGATCTACTTTCTGAAAAAAGTCAATCATTGGAACAGTTTTTTAATTAAGGTTATTAAAACGGTATTTCATCATCAACCAACACATCTTTATTGTTATCAAAACTTTCATGCCTATTTTTTTGTTCTGTTTCATTTTGTTTATATGCATTCATTTTGTAATCATCTGGTTTATAATCAGAGTTTGGTGTACTACTTCGTGAATCTAAGAGGGTAAAAACACTGTTAAAATTGTACAGTACAACTTCTGTCATATATTTTTCATTGCCATTTTGATCAGTCCACTTTCTTGTCCTTAGTGAACCTTCAATATAAACCTTGCTACCTTTGCGTGCAAATTGTTTAACGATTTTTACTAACCCTTCACTAAAGACCACAATATTATGCCACTCTGTTTTTTCAGAACGTGCACCGGAAAGTTTATCAGTCCAACTTTCAGATGTAGCTATTGAAAAATTGGCCATTTCTTTTCCATTTTGTGTAGTCCTAATTTCAGGATCTTTGCCCAAATTGCCAATTAGTATGACTTTATTTACAGTACCACCAGACATAATTTCGCTCTAAATAAATACTTTAAATTATCTTATATGAAAACATTCTTGTCAAATTCAATTAAAAGTGCGCTTAGAGGGATTCGAACCCACGACCTTTGCCTCCGGAGGGCAACGCTCTATCCAGCTGAGCTACAAGCGCATATACCTTAGTTATTTTATAAATAAACCGTCCAGGTCAAACTTTTGTTTTGCATAAGGTTATTCATAAGTTAAAAGTTAATTAATATACACTAAGTTAATAGTTATGTTATAATAATATTAATTAAGAAAATTAGGAAGTTAAAATAATGTCTCATATTAATCGTATAGTTATAGTATGTTCAGGTCCAGTTAGATCATTGATGGTAGCACTAATTTCACAACTTGGTATACAAGTTACTATTTATGAAAAGCGTGAGGAATTTACAAGGGATATTAACGTAAAAATAGAATGCAACTTTTTTAGAAAAGCTCATCAAATATTAAAAGGATTAAAAATAGATGATGAATTCTTTAAAGAGATGGACAATAGTTTACGTAATAGTGGTAATAAAATAGTTATAAAGGATTTAGAAAAGAAATTTAAAGAAAAAGCACCATCAACTGGTAATGTTGAATATAAAACAAAGGAGATAATAAGTTTCGAAGAAGCACGTAAAAAGCATCAGGACGAAAATCCAATAGTACTGGATTGCACTGGAGCAAAAAGCAAGCTTATGGTTAAAAAATTTGGTAGTAATGTAGAAACATGGTGACTATTCCACTGCAGCACGCAATGTACATTAACTTTAAAGCAAAGAATGTTAAGCCTACTGTTTTACATCAAGTGATAAAAAATGTTGGTGATATAAAGCTTGCAGGTATCGTTGAAAGTAAACGTAAGAATGAAACAATTTCACAAGTGTGACAATTCTGGTATTCATAAACAAAAAATTAGCTGATGCGTTTGATCAAAATTATCCTACAATAAATCAAAACCATTTGAATCCTTTTATGTAGTAAGGTAGGTGGGTTAACACCCTCGCCTTAAGGCGGACACTTTAGTATAATATACTTTAGTGTTGGACTGCTTTAGT